>JAOTSS010000101.1 GCA_029864805.1 Candidatus Nitrosopumilus sp.
TCGAAGAGAAAATGAAACCGATAGACGGTGGTGATGGTGTAAATGCATCCAATAGCGGCGGCGAAAAGAAAGAAAACTACGAAGATCCAGATTAGAGGAAAATTCGTGTATGATTTCACAATAGAGAAAAACACGTTAAAAATTAAATTTGTCTTAAATTCACATCAAGTCTCTGCTAATTTTTCCAAGCACACAGTAGGGATTTGAAATAATACTCATTCGATTATCAAAAATACACGAAATTATTTCATTCGAAAATAACGCATCAGTAGAACATAGCCCTCAATACACTTGTAAATAAAAATAAGAATAAAAATAATAATATTGATGCAAAATGATTTTCATAAATACCAGCACAAAAAATGAAATAAATGATTTCAGTAAATTACTTTTGAAAATATAAAATGATTGAATTAAAATAAAAAATCATACTTAAACTACTAAAATTTATACATAAACTAAACAAACCATTTTTTGTGTTTTTATTATTTAATTCCATAGTTAATGCTTCTGTACAATAATTAATTACTTCATTACATCTTTCAAGAGCATATAAAATAGAATCAATTCCAACGGACACACGGATATTTTTTAGTTTACTTTCAGAGCATTTTGTTAAGCATGTATATAATCATAAAAGATCCTAGAAGATTTCATTAAAGTTAATTTTAAGAAATGTTTGTATTTATGAAAAAAATCAAACAGTATTCAAAAAACTAAATTGAAGCAGCATTATTTTTAAAAATAATCAAACATGATTGTATATAATTAATATCATCAGTAAACAAGTAAAATACCATGGTCAAATTCGGAGAAGAGTTGACTATAAATCTGACTTTGTCTATTTGTAATTTTACTTGAAATACCTCAACATACAAAAATATTTGCAATTACATGTTTTGCTTTCTCCCTAGTTTACAGCCCCATATTCGCTTTGACAGAGTCAGTGAAACTATTTGGAGAAATTAATTCAGTAGATTTAATTCTAAATGACATTTGGATGGAACCTAAAAATCCTAAAGAAGGGGAAGCAGTATCAATACATGGTTCAATATACAATGCAGGAGTGATTCCATCAGGAGAAGTATCAGATGCAGTCACAGTCGGATTCATTGTAAATGGAGAACTAGCTAAAATTGCCCTGTTAGAAAATATTTTACCAGGACTAGAAAATGGAATTGAAATTTCATCAGGACCGATTTTGGATGCTGTTTCAGGAAATTATATTGTAACTGTAATAATTAATTATCATGATACGTTATTACATTTGAGAGACAATCCTGGTAACAACATAGTTCAAAAAAGAATTCAGATTCTAGATGGCATTCCATCACTAGTAAAATATGACATTTACCAAAAATACGATAGTAAAACAAACAAACAGCAAATTACCATACAAGGCAAAATAACAGATATTTTTCAAGAAAAAAGAAGCAATCAAAAAGTAATTTTAGATATAGGAGACATTAAAGAAAGCATAACTACAGATGCGAATGGAGAATTTTCATTCAAAACTAGCATTCCATTTAACGATGAACCCATCAGAGTTTCTGCACATATTGAAGATGATTTTTCTTTTCCAGAATACCCTCAAATGATTTTACCTCTCAAAATGAACACCGAGCAATCTGCACTGGTTATACATACAACATCAGATACAAATGACTTTGAAAATTCTACATTAGAGCTTGCCATATTTCAAGATTCTTATGAAAATTTGTTTAAAATAATCTCTACGGATGAATTTGGTGATCAAAATATGCAAATTGATGATTCATTTCTGACTATGTTACCTGCAAATCACGAATATATTATAGAGATATACTTGGAAGGAAGGTTCTTAGATGCATTTCAAGATGATTTTGTTGAGAGTGCAATTCTAAAAAAAGAAATTATCATTCCAGAATATGGTCAAGTTAAGTTTAGAGTAATTGATGAATTCAATGAATCTCAAAATAATGTAACAGTGAATAATTGGATTTATTCCTCCATCACGAGTGAAGATGGAATGACAGAGTGGATTGAGATGCTTCCCACCACAATCCCTAGTGAACCTTATGTAGCAAAAGCAACATTGTCAGATGGTTCTGTGATTTGGTCAGAGCCATTTCAGTTAGAGTCAGAAGAAAAAAAAATAATTTCAATAGTTAAAGGAGGCCTCAACCCATGAGGGCAAAAATATTTCTATTAATCTTTATTGCAGCTTTCATTCTTTTTTCCACAGCTTTTAATTTTGATAACGCTGAGGCATATAAAACTGGAGGCAAATATTTTTGTGAAGCATTTCCTGCACATCCAGAATGTGTAGGTTGGAGAATGAATCCTATTTCGGATAGCTACAGCTATTGGTTTTGTGCTTACGTAAATTTACCAGAATTTTGTGAAAATAAACCCGATCCAGAAAAACAAATAATATTGCGGGATCAAGATTTCTGTTGTAAATTCATTGGGCCTGAATTAGAAATTAAGTATTTTGAAGATCAAGATAGTTCCACATCAAATCAATTACTTGGAAAAGATTCTCCATATACATCAATTAAGCCATTAATTATATGGACTGATAAAGATCACTATAATTTCAGGGACAAAGTTACAATTTATGGAAAATTTGATTTTTCTGTCTTTAACATAAAAAAGAATACTTCAGAAGATGAATTTATACAAACATCTGAAATAGTAAATGGAACATCAATTCATGAAGGAAATATAATTACAGAAACCCCAGTTTATGATATAGATGTGAAATTTAACGGAAGAAAAATTCTAAAAAATATACCGGTAAATGAGAATGGTTGGTTTGTAGCTTTTTTCCATCTTAACGATCGTTATCATTTTTCAAACCAAAATAATTTACTTGAAGTAGATTATGTTTTATATGACGATGTACCTCTTGGCGGTCCAGAAACACATACCATCTACCATTTTACTAGTGGAGATATTGCAAATAATGAACAAGGATTTGAGATGTGGTTAGATGACTCCTCATTACCAAATAAAATACGCTATGGAGTCAATACGGAGAAATCTGAAAAATTCATCGTGCTGTCTCGTGAAGATCTAGTAATTACTAGAATGATAACTCCAGAAGGATACGTCGTACCAATAAAATCAGTCTTTGCAATTCAAGATCTTTCTACGGAATACTCAGAATTTGTAGAATATGGACGCGGTACATATGAAATTCAAATTACATATGGAAACAATGTTTCAAAGTCAACATTTGAATATTAGATTCAAGGGGCAAAAATAAAAATAATTGATTTTGAATAAATATTTGTTTTAAATTGACTAGAATGTTCCTCGAAAGTTTTTTTAGAGCATTCTAACAATTCCCTCTTTGATCAAAAACTACATTGCGTTGATAAAAGATGCGTCATCAATTGTCCCATTTGCCCACCATTCTGCATTGTTTTTAATCCATTCTGGAATATCATTTGAGCCAGAATTGGAATCCTGTGCAGTTGGTGGAATCTTTAGAATATCTTCTTTTATTAAATATTGAATACCTTGAACAAATGAATCATCGTCAATTTGTCCAGCTGTCCACCATTCTGCGTTATTTCGTATCCAATTAGGAATTTCATAA
>JAOTSS010000102.1 GCA_029864805.1 Candidatus Nitrosopumilus sp.
GAAATCGAGTGGTGTTGTAATGTTAGTTCATCTTTAATTGCTCGTTATCACTATGTTTTTTCTTACAATGTGATTCACAAATCCAAAAGATTCTATGATTATCCTCCACAATCTCCTCTCTTTTTTACATTAATCTGTAACAATTATGGCGTACCTTTGTCATCATATTGTGTGATGTTTTTTCATGAATGTGGTGGCTTAACACATTTTATGTGTCTTGAGAAGGTATTTTCAGGTTAACATTTAGTCTGTTAGTACAATCATAACAAATAATCAGTGACTTATAGTGCTTCAAGCGATGTAGAGTATGGCAGACTATCTAGGAAACAACAAGAAGAAGGAGCAGGTTCATAGTCTTCTTAATGAACAGAATGTTACCAAAGATAACGAATTCAAGATATCGTTATCAATGGAAGATATTGACAAAATCGATGAAGAAATTAAAAACATTGAAAGCAATTCCAAAAAAACTCTTGATGGGTCAGATATGATTGAAATTGAGAAAAGCAGATTAACTGAAGAACAAAAAAATCCTCATGTCGTTAATGGGGTAATTCTATTCAACACATGTGTGATATGTCATAATAAATTCAAACCCGTAAATAGCATGATTAATGAAACATCATGTAATGTATGTTCAGAAAGAAAATAAATCAGTTAAAAAAATATCAGATGTAAGCATTCTCGTGTCTTATTTCTAATATTTTTTCAGACTGTGCTTGGTGTCTTTTTTTGCGTCCACACCTGTTCGTTAATCTGATGGCATTTGCAATCTGATGCCTTTGTCTTGCAATTAGTTTGATGTAGCAGTTTTTTGCATTTGTTGCATGCAGGGTCTCTCCAACTTGCTTGGTTACCGCAATTTGCACAGTACAAATTTAGTTTCCCCCATACGTCAAATCAGAAACTGCATGAGAGTTCTGTTTGTGTTTTTGTTTTGAAAATAGATTTTTTAACATACATAATAACATCATACTGACATATAAGATGCAAAAAATTCGGTCATCAGATAATTTTCCGTAGCTGAGTAGTGAATTCAGTCCTTCCTTGCAGGTATGTAAATTCACACCACACGTTACTAACACAATGCCAACTTCGCTTATAGTGTTTCTTGCTGGTTGGGTTAATTAGGATGAAAGCGCCAATGATGCCATACATACTGCGATTTCTTGGGACTGAATATTTACTCTGACTGCAAGAGAATGAACTGTCAGAATGACTGTAATTGTGACTAACATTGGGATTGATGCAGGTAATAGTTTTGGCATACGCAACAATAACTCATTATACTTGAATACGTGGTGCAAAAGTCAAGATGGGAGTATACAATGACACGTACAGACGATTTTGTGTTTGTTACAGCTTAATTAACCAGAACGACATGATATAACGTATGTCACTTGTGTCACATTCGCTAACTGAAATTTTAAATGAAATTGGAGATGAACTGACCAATCAGATTTCTTTGGCCAACAACATAGATGAAAAAATAGATACAAGAAAACTTGCTCAACAGTCAAATGCTCTAAATGATGTGATTAAGACCTCCGAACTTTCTGATAAAGACAAGTCGATGTTGCAAAAGTTTTCACAGACTTTGGTTCAAGACGATGCAACTGTCAAGAGCTTGAGATATGAAAAGCAAGATCTTGAAAGGGTGCTTTCCAACATAAATGATCTCTAAAACAATTTGTCATGCGGCTTAATCTGATGTAAATTATTTACAGAAAAAACCTATTTTATTAGAAAAGTTTGGTTAGAAAATAATGTCGGTATACAACATAACATAAAGTCTAAGTTGTTGTATCTTTTGGTTTTTTATATTTTAATTTACAGTCCATGTTTTGATCTAGCCTTAGGCTTTTGCATCTATTTCTAATCGTTACTTCAGTGACGTTTGCAGCCTCTGCAATGTCCCGTTGGGTCTTGTCTTCACCATTTTTGACACATGACAAATACAACGATGCCGCAGCTAGACTCATTGGATCCTTTCCTGCTGATTCTTTATGTTCATGTGATATTTCAAGAATTTTGATAGCATGGCGTTTTGTTTTTTCGGTAATCTCAAGTTTACTGGCAATTCTTGCAACACATTGAATTGGATTGACAACAGGTATCTTCAGTCCCAGTTCTCGATGTAGTAACCTGTAACTTTTGGCAATGTCCTTTTTCTTTAGGTTACCCGCATCTGCGACATCTTTTAGAGTTCTTGGCGTTTCAGCATCCCTACATGCCGCATAAAATGCAGATGCAATTAAAGGAGAAATGCTGCGCCCTTTGACCAGATTTTTTTCTAATGCCTTTCTGTAAAGATATGCTGCTTTTTGAATTACAGCATCTGAAACTACTAGTTTGTCTTTTAGCCTGGATAATTCACCAAATGCCTGCCTGAGATTTCTATCTGCAGACGCATTAACCTTGCTTCTACTATCCCACGTTCTCAACCTTTCAATGTTATTTTTCATAACGGACGAGAGAGGTTTTCCAGTAGAGTCCCGGTTTATGGGGTTGATGATGGTGGCAAGACCCTTGTCGTGAATTGCAAGTGAGGTTGGAGCTCCGGTTCTGGCAGGATCTGTGCCACCCTCTTTTGAAAATGACCTCCACTCAGGACCTGAATCCTGCATTGTACCGGAAAGAACACAACCACATTTTTCGCAAAATCTTTCTCCGGTCACATTGTCAGTCAGCATTCTGTTTCCACAACGTCCACAGACAGTATCTGCATTGATAATTTGTAGCACCAAAAATATAATCAATTTTAATTAGTTTTTTGCATATAAGAATCTGATTGATTACTGTTTTTCAAAGCAGACCATCATGATACTTGAAGGTGATAATGGAAGCACAGATACTATGGGTGAATCAACTTGACTATGATCAATTCAGTACGGATAATTACTAAAATTTTAAACAAGTGATTGCAAATTATTTTCCAATTTCTTTGGCACACTGTGATGAGCATGTTGAATTATCATACAGACTTTCATATTCTCTATTACAATGAATACAATTTCTGAAAGCCATACACTGTTTACTACTTCATCGTATAAAAGACGCATTGCCAAAAAATGGATCTGTTTCTTTGTATATATACAAGAATAAACAAAAATATCGCTGTTGTTATTTTACATCTAAACCAGACTTTTCAAATTAATTATGAAAATTTGTTGATTAGATGAAATCATCTTTGATCAAATGAAGAAAAATCACTGATATCAAAAAAACAGAATGATTTCCAAAAACACTAATTTCTAAAACTGAAAAATTATTGTTTTTAATTTTAATGTTGAATTTATTTAGTAATATTAGGTTCATTCCCTGTAAAAAAAGGGTGCTAGGTTATTTTTCTGTTTTAGCTGTTTCTTCTTTTTTAGGTTCTTCTTTTTTGTTGTCGTTACCGGCAACTATTGTTTTAGTTGTTTCTTTATTTTCCATAACTATATAGATAAATATGATCAATATATACTAGCGTATTCAAATTTATAGTTTCATAGAAAATATATAGAAATTCAGGTATGAAACTGTGAAATACATCCAGTATATATCACATAA
>JAOTSS010000103.1 GCA_029864805.1 Candidatus Nitrosopumilus sp.
TTGATGTACTGAACAATAAAGTTCAGCTAGGTGAATCTATAGAACTTTACTCATCATTTCCATTAATTACTGCAAAAGATGGAGTTCTTGCAAATGAAGCCGCAAGCATCATGGCATTGCATCATATCAAAAGACTTGCATTGACTGATAATGAGAAAATTACTGGAGTGGTGACTGTGAGAGATATTGTTGATGCATATCAAAGTGGATCACCACAGATTAAAAATTATTAGACTTTGGTGTAACTCTCCACATCAATCAGAGTAAGGTATGATCTGTATCAAAAAAGTTCTAATCTGGATATACTAAGTACATATTTTGATAAAATTTTATCTTCAGTGGTTTGAAAATTAGTTAGGATTTTCAAATTTTCAGGAGGTGAACAAAAGAAAATAATAATCATACATCTTTCATTTCATAAACAATGTTATTTTTAGTTGATGGAATGCTTGGAAATATTGCCAAAAAATTACGATTGTTTGGACTTGATTCTGAGTACTTCTCGAATATTGATGATTCCAAATTAATTGAAAAAGCCAAAAATGAAAATAGAATAATAATTTCTAGAGACCGTCATCTGATTGACAGAGCAAAAAAGAATGAGGTTTTATCAATCTATGTTACGAAAGAAAATGAAATTGAGCAATTTTTAGAAATTCTTGAAACTACAAATTTACAATTAGATGGAATTTCAGGAGATACTGCAAGATGTACCAAATGTAATTCTACAACATCTAAAATCAGTAAATTGAAAATTAGAAATAAAATTCCACAAAGGGTTTTGGAATTCAATGACAAATTTTGGAAATGTGATAAATGTGAAAAAATTTATTGGGAAGGAACGCATATTAAAAACCTTCAAGAATTTGTACATAGAATAAACCTGAATTCTTAGTGGTACCTTATTTTCTAATGTTACTCAGACAAAGAGTTTGAGTTAAGTGGACTGGATGGTGCCCATGACTTGCAAGAGATATGGACCGTGAAGTTTTTTACCCAACTGTTGCTTTTTGTTGTCTGGAAACCGTCATTATTTTTCTATGTCTTCTAAATGCAGTTACATCTTGAAAAAGTTTTCTTATGGGTATTTTTGGTCTAAATTTTAGTGGGAGCACAATGTGTGTGGGGATATAGTTTAGAGTAATAATTTAGCACCCACGTGGAAAAGACTTGTATATCATTTCTAGTTTAAATTTGAGAAAAGATTTACAGATTACAGACATGAATAGTGAATTTAATTTTGAATCCATTTTGGTACCATACAATGCAACTCCAGGTGCAGAACGAGGACTAAAGGCTGCCATAGAACTTGCAAAAAGAATAGATGGGCAAATCACTCTGTTAACCTGCATTGAAAATCAATCAATACTGTCCTTTTTTAAAAAACAAGACAAGAATCAAAAATTCGAACAGGAAACGAAAATCATAGAATCAGAACTGAAAAAAATTGAAACCAAAATAAAAGAGTTGAAAAAGCCAATAAAACATGAGGTCATAAAATCTTCATTTGCCCCCTCGACAATTGTAGATTATGTTGAGAAAAACAACATTGACGCAGTGGTTATAGGCCAAACAAAACTAATTGGCACTGAAGGAAAATATCGTGAAAGCATGGCAAACTATCTTCTAAATGATCTAAAGTGTCCTCTTTTAGTGGTAAAATGACATCAAACTTAGATGAATCCAATACAAGAAAACTGCACCCTTAAAGACAATAAACTCTGAAAGTATGACATCTATGAAAAGTCCTGCGTTATGACATCAGGTTGCAATGATAATGCCTCCTGGTGATGAATTCTATAGAGGCAGAGTGACATTTGTTGTTTCTGAACCCGTGCAATTTGTTTCACTTGTTGGGCTATTAGGGCCAGGTGAAAATAAAGGACAGTCCACATGGACTGCAGATGGAAAAACATATGGATTCACGTTTATCAAAGCAGACAAAACCAGAGGTACTTGGGAATTCTCAGGTAATGGTGTGGCATTTCATAACATGAAATCAAATCCATTCAGTGTATCATATACAGTAGTTTTAGAACCTATTGAGAAAAGGAATCTTTATTTTTTATGATCTAAAATTTAAAATTTAATTCATAGCATAAATTAACGATATTAATTTGAAATTAAAAATGCACACCAGAAACTGTCAAGCCATCAGAGTATTCACTGTTTTTTAGATTCTCCAACAATGTCGCCTACAATTTCTTCCAACAAATCTTCTACAGTGATAATGCCAATTAGATTATCTTCATCATCTACGACAATTGCCATATGCATGTCCTTTTTCTTAAGTTCTACGAGGAGTTTACTAATTCTATCTCTCGAATAAACAAAAAAAGGTTTTCTTACAATTTTTTCTATTTTAGTTTTTGAGTATCTCTTTTCAGGAATCCTGGAAATATCCCATATGTGCAATATTCCAATAATTTTTTCAGTCGCCTTCTCAAAAACAGGAACGCGTGAAAATCCCTTGTCTTCAATTTTGCGTATAACTTTTGATAGTGTGAGTTTTCCATCTAATGAAAAAACATGATCTTTTGGAGTCATAACATCCTGAATTGGTTTATCATCAAACTCTAATGCATTGTGTACCAAATCTCGTTCTTCTTTTTCAATTGCTTTTTCTGCATATCCTAGGTCTACAATTTCTTTGATTTCCTCTTCTGTGATAGGTTTTGGTCTTGGAGAATAACCTCCAGAAAGTTTCAATATTGACATGGTCAGATATTCTAAAGATTTTACAAATGGATACATGACATAAGTAAAAAGCAATAACACTCTGCTAAATCTAAGAGATGCCTTTTCAGGATTTGCATTACAATATGTTTTAGGCAATATTTCTCCAAAAACTAAAATTACAAAAGTCATTATTCCAATAACTATTCCTACTCCTTGACCTCCAAGTAATTTGATTGCAACATCTGCAGCAAGAACTGAGGATGTCACATTGACCAAAGTATTCCCGAGATTTACACTAGAAGTCATCATTCCAGGATTCATCTTCAACTTGTAAAGGGGAGAAGAGCCTGGAATCCGTTTTCTATGTAGCCGAATTACTCGGGAACGCCTAACTCCAACTATTGCAATTTCAAGTCCACTAAAAAGAGCATAAAAACACACAAGAATCATTATTGCTATAATCTCGATCTCTACAAACTCCATTTAAAAAAGAATTACATTATGTAAAGTTAAACGATATTTAGAATGTCATACTTGAAAATAAACTGACATCTTTCCAGAAAAAGTAGTTAATCTCAAATCTAAGATTCGTTGGCCCAGATCGAACAAAATTTCAATCAAACAGTTCTAATTCAATATCCAATGATGTATTGTTCCACGATAGGATTATGTTCAAAATGTTACACGTCGGGCGTATCTCTTGTGTTGGACGAGGAAACCTTTGAGGCAGTATGCGACAAGTGCAGGAATTAAGTGTCCATTGCCAAACAAGCATGCACTTTCTTGCAGGATAGACAAGAATAATTGCAATCATCAGTCTATATTCTTTTTACCTGTTGTAACCCCATC
>JAOTSS010000058.1 GCA_029864805.1 Candidatus Nitrosopumilus sp.
TACTATATCAACTAAGAGGAAACCCTATGACATTTTCTGATTTGTATTCAAAATCAAAAATCAGGATGAAAAAGTCATTTCTAAATTATCTGCATCTATGTGTAGATTATAACTTCATCAAAAAAGAAGCAGTTGGTTCAAACATGATCTACACAATTACAGACAAAGGACGAATTATGTTGAACCTGTTTATGCAGAAAAGTGACTAGATAACATGAACTGCATCTGTCAATCCAATTAATTTAAAAATATTTTATGAATACTCTCATTAGTTATGTGAAGTTTGTAGATTTCATCATTTTTTAAAACAAAAATTCTATCGTGCATTAAAAATAATTCTATCGAATCAACGCTTGAAGGAGATATCGATCTTCAAGGATTGTTCCAGATGGGAGTCGGTGAATCCAGGATATGAAGGAATCAACATCAAATTTAAGATTAAATCGGATGCATCCAAAGAAACATTACAAGAACTAATCAAACTTGCAAAAAATGTTTCACCTGTTGCAAATACCATATCAAAGCCAACTCCAATCAAAATAGAGTTGGTAAGATAAAGATGACACCCTCTTTTTATTTATTAAAAACTGTCAAATAGATTCTACATGAATTAAATATTGATAAAAGTAATTAGACAGAACAAATCGAACATAAACAGTGCAGAAAGAATTTCCAGAAGCAGAAGTCTTTGAAATAAAGAAAGTGGAATTAAACAGTCCAATAATTTTTGCGGGTTTTGTAGGAGCAGGTCTAGTTGGTCCTCTTGCAATAAACCACATTATTGAAAAATTAGAAATGCAACAAATAGCAGTGATGAGATCAAAATACCTTCCACCATCAACAGTTTTCATGAGAGGAAGACTACGTCATCCATTTCGATTTTATGCAAATCAAGAAGGGACAATATGTGCAATAATTTGTGAAATTACTTTGAGAATGGAAGGACTGTATTCTTTAGTAGGATCAATTTTAGATTGGGCAGCACAGAAAGGATCAAAAGAGATCGTAATCCTAGACGGTGTTGCAAGCACAGAACATGACGATAAAGCATATTGTGCAGCTGAGGAAGATTTGGTAAGAACTATGGCAGATAAAAACATCAGCATGATCCCCCAAGGATTCATCACTGGAATCCCAGGTGGAATACTAAATGAGTGTCTAGTTAGAGAAATCCAAGGACTGACATTATTGGCAAAAGCAAACAAAGTGGCACCGGATTCAGGAGCAGCAGCCACTTTAATTGAGGCAATAAATCGATTTTATGACTTGGATATTAATTCAAAGCAACTCCAAGAAGAGAAAGATAGAATCCACACAGAGTTTAGCGAATTATCTCAGAAATATGTAGAACATAGAGAAGAGATAGCTGGAATGTACATGTGAATCAAACCATAGGCAAATTCTTTTATTTACAGCAAATACGCACCAAACTATGGCCCTAACCTACAAAAAAGCAGGTGTAGACATTTCTAAAATCAAACAAAGTCAGCAGGCAATTGGAAAATTAATTGCGTCAACTCACAATCTTCAAAAAAAAGCAAAGATAGCACAGGGATTTGGACATTATGCAGGGATTGTAGAGATTCCAGGTGGAAAACTTTTGGCCACACATACAGATGGTGTTGGAACAAAAGTAGTAATTGCAAATATGATGAAAAAATACAACACAATAGGAATTGATTGTGTTGCAATGAATGTTAACGACATAATCTGTATTGGTGCAACGCCAATTTCATTTGTAGATTATATTGCTGCAAACAAAAATGATCAGCAAATATTTAAAAAAATTGTAGAGGGATTAGTAAAGGGTGCAAAGAAATCTGCAGTGCCAATAGTGGGAGGAGAAACTGCAATTATGCCAGATGTGATTGAAGGGAAAGGATTTGCATTTGATTTGGCAGGAATGGTTGTAGGATTAGTAGAGAGAAAAGATCTAGTACTTGGAAATAAAATAAAATCAGGCGATATAATCATTGGAGTAAATAGTAGTGGAATTCATTCAAACGGATACTCGCTTGCAAGAAAAGCAATTTTAGGAAAATATTCTGTTAAAGATAAAGTAAAAGGCGTTGGGATAATTGGAGATGCATTATTAAAACCAACTGAAATCTATACAAATCCAGTATTAGAAATAATTCAAAAATGCAAAATAAACGGTCTTGCGCATATAACTGGAGGGTCATTTACCAAACTATTACGCCTGAAAAAAATAGGATATGAAATTAACTCTTTGCCAAAAATTCCTCCAATCATGGAGTTAGTTGAGGAACAAGGAGTAAAACCTGAAGAAATGTACAAGACTTTCAATATGGGCGTAGGATTTTGCGTAGTTGCATCGAAAAGTCAGGCAACAAGAATCAAATCAATATTCAAAAAACATAAGATACCAAGTCAAGAGATAGGGCAAATAATTTCCAAGACAGGAGTTTTTGTAAACTCGATAAAAATTGCTTAGGAGTCAAAAATAGTATTCTCAACCTTAATTCAAATTTTTAAAGAAAGATAGAAAATTATTGTGGAATTCATAAGGTAGTTTATTCCCATATTGAATTTTTTTAAAAAAGCAGGAATTTTTGTTCTATTTTATACTCTGAGTGTTTTTTCTAACGGTTTAATTTATCAAAAACAAAATTATTTTCAACCTAATTTAGCTTATATGATAGATTCTTAGAAATTAGTAAGAGAGTAATGGCAGAAGCACATCTGATTGAAACAATTATTGGTATAGGGATTCTTCTTTTTGCAGCTAAATTAATGGCAGAGCTTTTCCTCAGATTAAAACTTCCAATTGTTTTGGGCGAACTTTTGGCAGGAATGATAGTAGGACCATTTGCATTGGGAGCATTTTTTGTTGTAGACGGTAAACAATTACTCCAGATCAACGATGAAATAAGAATACTTGGAGAGATGGGAGCAATTGTAATTTTGTTCATGGCAGGACTTGAGATGACACCAAAAGAGTTCCTCAAAGGCGGAAAAGCATCCTTTACAGTTGGAACTTTAGGCGTAGTAGTTCCTTTTTTTGCAGGTCTTGTAATTTTTCAAATGTTCGGATTTGATGCGTTACAATCGATGTTAATCGCAACAGCATTAACTGCTACCAGCATTGCAATATCAATTCAAGTACTAAGTGAATTTGGTAAGATAAAAACACCGGAGGCAAGACTCATCATAGGTGCAGCCGTAGTAGATGATATTTTAGCAATTGCAGTGTTATCAGTAGTTTCATCCATTGCAGGATCAGATGGAGGAGTAGACAACATAGACATTAGTGAAGTAGTAATTACAATTTTACAAGTATTAGGATTCTTTGCAATAATGCTTGTAGTGGCAGTAGTCGTAATTCCAAAAATCATTACTCCTAGATTATGGAAAGCAAAAGGAAGTGTCGAAGGGATTGCTACTGCGTCGTTTTTTGGTGCAGCAGCTCTTGCAGGTTCCATAGGACTATCACCCATCGTAGGAGCATTTGCAGTAGGAATGGCATTATCCACTACCAAGGTATTTGAAAAAGTAGAAAATTATATTGGAAAGATTGGATTAATTTTTGCACCTTTATTCTTTGCAATTATCGGTGCACAAGTAGATCTAAGAGCTGTAGATTTGAATGTTTTAATGCTAAGTGGAATAGTTATCGTGGTAGCAATTGTGACAAAATTGTTTGGTTGTGGACTTCCAGCAATGCTATTTTTAAAAAATAAACAACAGGGAATGAGAGTTGGAATTGGAATGATTTCCAGAGGAGAGGTAGGACTTATTGTAGCAGGAGTAGGAGTAACTGCAGGGATTCTCACTTCGGAAGTATATTCTACAATTGTAATCATGGTAGCAGTCACAACCATCATCACACCAATTTGGTTGAAGATGGAATACAGAAAAGAGCAAAAAAACAGTTCTGGAGACAGTAAATAAAAAAAATGAGCAGAACCAAAAAAAACAAACACAGACTGTTGAAATATATAGAAAATTTATTATGATAAAACATGCACTCGTGTAAAAAACAGAAAGGTGGGAAAACTGACTGCTGATTATAACGAATTAACAGGACAAGTTCTCAATCTATACCCACATGTCAAATTTGCAGGGATTGTAAATGTTAAGGGAGAAATTGTTGCTGGAGGACATAAAGAAAATGTTGATCAATTACTAGTTGGCGATGAGGTTAAAATGTCAATTCATTACTCTATACAAAAAAGAGATCTCTATACTAATTTGGCATATAAGATCGGAAAAGAAAAATCTGCAATTACGGAATTTCAAAAAGCTGCAATTATCAGCATTCCAATAAACTCCAATGAGTTATTTTTAGTTCGCACAGATAAAGGAATAGATTATTTAAAAATTATTGACTATATTTATTCAAAACTAGATCCTCAAAAATACATTCGCGAAGAAATCAAAGTAATTCGAGACGAGATTGAAAAATTAAAAAAGATCAATGAAAATATGAAATTAGAAAAGAAAAGTGTCGTTAAGAGAAAACCAGTTAAAGAAACAACTGCAAAGAAAAAAGAGGCTAAAAGAAAACCAGTTAAAGAAACAACTGCAAAGAAAAAAGAGGCTAAAAGAAAACCAGTTAAAGAAACAACTGCAAAGAAAAAAGAGGCTAAAAGAAAACCAGTTAAAGAAACAACTAAATCCAAAAGAAAAACACCCAAATAAAGATAGGCAGCAGATAAGCCAAATTATTTAACGAATTTATGTCTAAATTAGAATGAATAACCATGAGTAATCTAGATCCTGTATTGTCGAAGGCATGTAGCGAAATTACTCAAAATCTTCTAACAATTTATGAACCAAGCAAAAAGCAAGTCAAAGAAGAAATTATAAAAATTTGTACAAAATATGCTTTGGAAAGAATTCCTAGAAATTATGAAATTCTATCAATGGCAAAAGAGGCAGATTTTAACAAATTAAGAAAAGTGTTGTTAAGAAAACCAGTAAAGACAGCTTCAGGAGTATCAGTTGTTGCACTGATGCCTAAACCATATGCATGTCCACACGGAAGATGTACATATTGTCCTGGTGGAATAGAATACAATTCCCCAAATAGTTACACAGGAAAAGAACCATCATCACTCAATGCAATTGAAAATAAGTTTGATCCCAAATTACAAATCACTTCAAAAATTAAAAAATTAATTGCCTTTGGACACGACCCATCCAAAATGGAAGTGGTGATTGTTGGCGGGACTTTTCTTTTCATGCCAAAAGACTATCAAGAATATTTTATCAAGTCATGTTATGATGCATTAAATGGAATTGCTTCAAAAGATTTGGAAGAAGCCAAATCAAATAACGAACATGCAACAATAAGAAATGTAGGATTCACAATCGAGACAAAGCCAGATTATTGTAAAAAAGAACATGTCGATTTAATGCTAAACTATGGAATTACAAGAATAGAGATCGGAGTACAATCATTACAAGAGCGTGTTTATGAAATTGTAAACAGAGGACACAATTACAATGACGTAATAGAATCATTTCAAATTTCAAAAGATGCAGGTTACAAGGTTGTGGCACACATGATGCCAGGATTACCTACAATGTCGCCTTCCGAAGACATTATAGATTTCAAAAAACTATTTGCAGATCCACAACTACGTCCTGACATGCTGAAGATTTATCCATCATTAGTTATTGAAAACACACCACTCTATGAGGAGTACAAACAAGGAAAGTATACACCGTATTCGGATGAAGACATGATCAAAGTTTTAACAGAAGTGAAAAAGAATGTTCCAAAATGGGTTAGAATAATGAGAATACAAAGAGAGATATCTCCAAATGAGATTATTGCAGGACCAAAATCAGGAAACCTAAGACAGATTGTTCATCAAAATTTAACTAAACAAGGACTTTCATGTAAATGTATTAGATGTAGGGAAGCAGGACTATCAAACAAAAGATCAGATCCAAGGGATGTGAAACTAAAAAGAATTAATTATGATTCCTCAGAAGGAAAGGAAATATTCCTGTCTTTTGAGGACAAAAACGAGTCAATCTATGGATTTTTGAGATTAAGAAAACCAAGTAGTGATGCCCACAGAGATGAAGTTGGTATGGACAGTTGCATTGTTAGAGAAATTCATGTTTATGGGAAATCATTGAAGCTTGGAGAAAAAGAAGAAAATGAAATACAGCATTCTGGATTGGGAAAAAATCTGATGAGAGAAGCTGAGAAAATATCCAAAGAAGAATTTGATGCAAAGAAAATTTTAGTTATCAGTGCAGTAGGTACAAGAGAGTATTATCAAAAGTTAGGGTATTCGTTATATGGCCCATACATGTCCAAGACATTGAATTAGTGAAAATGTCAGAACAAAAAATTATTGGTAGAGGAACTTGGATAGATAAGCTAGCTTCAGATCTTCTTGAACGTGAAAAATCCCTTGGGAGAAATTTAGATATCATTAGAGTAGAAAGTGGTCTTGGTGCATCAGGAGTACCGCATATTGGGAGTTTAGGGGATGCAGTAAGAGCTTATGGTGTTAAACTAGCACTTGAGAATTTTGGTTACAAATCAGATTTAATTGCATATTCAGATGATCTTGATGGTTTACGAAAAATACCAGAGGGATTCCCAGACTCACTAGAAGAACATTTAGCAAAACCAGTATCATTAATTCCTGATCCCTATGGATGTCATGACTCATATGGTATGCACATGAGCAGTATTCTTTTAGACGGATTGGACAAAGTTGGAATAAAATATGAATTTAGAAGAGCAGTAAATACTTACAAGAATGGGCTACTACAGGAACAAATTCACACGATCCTGCAAAACAGTGCAAAGATAGGAGACAAAATTTCAGAACTTGTAGGACAAGAGAAATATCAAAAATACCTCCCATATTTTCCAGTTTGTGCAGACTGTAATCGTCTCTACACTGCAGAAGCCACTGAATACATTACAGATGAAAAGAAAGTAAAGTATCTTTGTCACGATACAGAAATTGGATCAAAAACGATCAAAGGGTGTGGTCACGAAGGTGAAGCAGACATTACAAAAGATCTTGGAAAATTAGCCTGGAAAGTGGAATTTGCTGCAAGATGGGCCGCATTTGACATCAGATTTGAGGCATATGGTAAAGACATCATGGATTCAGTAAAGGTAAATGATTGGGTTGCAGATGAAATCTTAGGATTTCCGCATCCTCACCATGTAAAATA
Organism: Candidatus Nitrosopumilus sp.; assembly: GCA_029864805.1. The sequence continues at coordinate 7,177 of JAOTSS010000058.1, forward strand.
TGAAATGTTCCTAGACAAAGGTGGGAAAAAGATTTCAAAATCTCTAGGAAATGTAATTACAGCACAAAAGTGGCTAGAGTTTGGAAGCCCAAAATCAATTCTACTATTGTTATACAAAAGAATTACAGGTGCAAGGGAATTAGGTTTTGAAGACATACCATCCTTAATGACAGAATACAACGAATTAGAAGACATTTACTTTGGACGAATCAAAGTAGACAATCAAGCAAAACTAACAAAATCAAAAGGGTTATACGAGTATGTAAATCTCCTCAACCCTCCAAAACAGTCAAGCACACATGTTAACTATAGATTACTAGTAGAGTTGGCAAAAATATTCAAAGAAAATAGAAATGAACGAGTAATGAAAAAATTACTGGATTATGGAGTAATAAAAAATCCAGAGCCAGAAATAGAAAAACTCATCGAGATTGCAGGGAATTATTCAAATGAATTTGATGAACAAGAAAAAACACAAGTTGATTTAGATGATTCAACAAAAAAAGCACTAAAGATTCTTGTCGATGTATTAGGAGCAAATGATGAACCAGACGATATTCAAAATACAATATACCAAATTGCAAAAACAAACGACATACAGCCAAAAGATTTCTTTAAAACACTATACCAAATAATTCTTGGAACATCAAGAGGGCCAAAGATAGGCCCATTCATTTCAGATATTGGAAGAAAGCAAGTTGCAAAAACACTTTCAGAGTATGTTTAGTTATGGTTCACTCGGATCATAATAAATCAAAAAACAGTGGCGGATTTGTCTTGATAATTTTAGGAGCACTAATGTTATTTCTGGCACCAAATATCTATCCAGAAATGCCCGAACTAGGCATGATGGCATTGTTTGGAGGCCTGGTAATCGGAGGAATTGGATTTTACCTAAAATTTTTCAGAGCAAGGGCAAATAAAGAATAAAGAAACGTTCATCTCTTGGGAATAACGGTGAAAATCATGGGTCTTTTTGGTAAGAAAAAGGAAGAAGAGGTAGAGACAATATCTCAAAACAGTGAAGAGTATGTTCTAAAAGAAGAACTGGAATCAGAAGTAGAAAAATTACAACAAGAATACAGAACCAAACAGTCGAAACTAGAAGAAATTACCCAGAAAATTCAATCAGTAAAAGAAGAGTATGATTCAACAGTTGGCAATTTAATGATAGTCAAAAAAGAGATTAATCAAAAAAAGATGGAGCATGATATTATTCAAAGAGAATGCAAAGAAATGGAGGAGAGGGTTAAAAATGCAGAAAAGATCAAAGATTCAAAATCAATTGAGGAGTTTAAACATACAGAAAAAAATCTAGGAAAATTAAAAGAAGAACTGGATGAGTTTACAAAAAAACAAAATGAGATCAAAAAAGAAATCGAACAAGGAAAAGCAGAACTACACGACATAAGAAAACAACAAATAGATACTCAAAAAGAATTAGATGAAACAAATTCCAGACTATATAATGCAAAAGAAGAATTAAACAAAAAGGATCAATTTCAAGAGACCGAGGTTCTAACCCCTAAAGAAAGAGAATTTATTGCAGGTGAAAAATCAAATGAGAAAAGTTCTGCAGGAATTATCGAAGCTGCAAGTGCAGTAGTAGGTTCATTAAAATCAAAACTCAACATGACAGAAAAAGAATTAGAAACAGTTCAATTACTTTTAGAAAAAGAAAGAGAAGATCATCAAGAAACAAAAAAAGAATTAGATGAAATCAAATCATTATCTGAAAAACCAGATGAATCATAAATTTTGAAAATGTTTTTTCCATTTTGATTTAATATCTTCCTCTGAGATTCCCATATCATATAATGGAGATATTACTTCAGATACATCTGAGATATAGGTAAGAACAATTGAATTGATTGGACTTTTGACACCATTTAATCTATAATGATTGAGGATTTCCTCAAACAGTGTACCTTCATGAAGTAGTTTAGCCTCACCCCGAAACAAATATCCTTTACGTGAAAGTGGATCAATTACATTAATTTCCACACGAGGATTTGTTTTCAAATTATTCACAGTGTCAGGTGAGCGAATATCTGCAAATGCCAATGTTTTGTCAGTCCATCCAATAATGGTTCCTTTTGGCGAAAGATTAGGACTACCATCAGGGTTTACTGTTGCAACATATCCAAGTTTTTGAAGATCTAAAAAATCTTTAATTTCTTTAGTAATCACAAAAATTGTCACTGTAATTCAGTATAATGTATTTGTCGGTGTAATTATCGCATGACTTCTGCCATAAATTGTGAAAAAAAGAAAAACGCAATACCACCCCCAATAATTGCAACCCAAGCAATTATTTGTTTAATTTTAGACATATAATGGAAATTTCCAAACTCATTATTGAATCTAATTGAATTTATTTAGACAATTTAATTAAACTCACTACAAAATACCAATATTGGCAAGCATCAAAGACATTGGAAAGTTTTTTCTGTTTATAGTTGGGGGACTAGTAGCAATAATTGTAGGTTCTTTTATGATAAGAGGAACAATGCACATGTGGGATAATCCAGACAAAGAAAAAACAAATGACAAGAAAAAGGACTAAAAAGCAAGTAGAATGAATTTAATTTAGAATTGTTTCAGGATTCATCAATAAGAAAATCACTTGACGAATATATCAAAAGAAGAATTTTAGAAATTCCAACTGAAATAAAACAAACATTTCCAAACATTAGACAAATCTGGAAGTGCAATGATGAACTTGATTTCCTCTACGGATATTATGTTGGAAAGATTGAGGAAGGAGCATTACATTATTTGCTTAAAGCAACGCGCGCATCAGCTGGTGGCTATGTAGATACTTTTGAGATTAGAGGAATAATTGAAACCCACAAAATGGAATTGCATGAGGCAATAAAATCAGCAATCAATTAGTGAAGTAGAAATAGGACATTAATCACCTAAAAACATGGTAGGCCCACAAGATGGAGGATTTGGATTTGATCAATCTAAAAAATACACAACAGTTGAGAATATCGAAGAGGTTTGTGTTCAATGCCAAGCAGGACAACATAAGAAGTGTCTGAAAAAGGCAAAAGAACAAGATGTTTGTGAATGCGAGCACTGTATGATTTACGGTTAGGAAAACAAGTTAATTTAATAAAAAATTATACAAATCAACATGAATTGCAATAATAAGAAAATCGGGTGTTATCATGATAATTCTATACATGCAGATGGAAATGGAAAATGTCTAGTAAGAGACTGCAAATGTGAAAAATTAGAATCCTAAAGATCTGCTAATTTATTTTCAAGTTCTTGAATCTCTTTTTGATGCATATAAGAAATATTTTGAGCAAACTCCTTATGTGCAGAAATTATCGTGTTTAGAGCATTTTGATAGTTTGGATGTCCTTTTTTTAGAACATCACATGATTCAAGAGATGTTATATGCCCAGTGACAGTTGCTATTGAGCCTTTTTGATTAAATTGGACTATTCCTCCAAATGCCTCAATTAACATGAACGCAGAATCTGCTTTGCATTTGTAGGTGACTCTACCTGTTTCGGTGTTAAATAGTTGTGTTATTCCCCCAGGTTTTTTTGTCACAATAACTGTCATGAAAAGATTTGAGATGATGCAGTATTAATTATTTTAGAAACCCTATGCCGCAGGTTCAGGGGATGCAGCATCTGCTGCAAGAAGTTTGTCTATTTCATGGATTGCAAGTTTATCTCTTCCTAAAAGATCAAATTTTTGCAGTATTGTTTCAAATTTTGTTTCTTCTTGGACTTGTTCATTTAC
>JAOTSS010000059.1 GCA_029864805.1 Candidatus Nitrosopumilus sp.
CTTGATGCACAGACTCGAGACTTGTTATTAGTTGAGATGCAGTTAATTTGGGAAAAGACAAAGAAGACCATTTTGTTTGTAACTCACAATGTTGCAGAAGCTGCAGTTCTAGGAACCAAGGTAGCAATTTTTAGTAATCGTCCATCAATTATTAAAAAAGAAGTTGATAATAATTTTCCACGACCCCGAGTTACTGAAGATAAATCATTACTAAAATTTCAACAAGATATTTTGGCAGAATTAAGACCTGAGGTAAAGAAAAGTAAGGGATGAACATTATGGCAAAAAATTTTACTCCTCATAGAATTGCATTTTACATTGGAATAGTTGTTATTTGGCAAATTATTTCAATGATTGGAATATGGCCTGACAATATTTTTCCATCGCCATATGAGGTAGCTGAAGACTTGGCATATGATGCAGCAGACGGTAGTCTATTTTATGGAATTGCAACTAGCATGTGGAGATTGTCTATTGGATTGGCAATTGCAATAGTTGGTGGTATAGTGTTGGGAATTTTTATGGCAAGAGTTGAAGTTATCAATCAAACAGTAGGATCTTTAGTTTTGGGATTACAATCAATCCCTTCCATTGCTTGGGTTCCACTTGCAATACTTTGGTTTGGATTAACTGATGGTGGAATAATTTTTGTTACTGCAATTGGAGCAATTTTTGCAGTTACAATAAACACATACACTGGTGTCAAAAATATAGATCCACATTTTATTGAGGCTGCACGAAATATGGGTGCAAAAGGCAGTCAACTAATCACTGCAGTATTAATTCCTGCTGCATTTCCATACATGATTTCCGGTTTCAAACAAGGCTGGGCATTTGCATGGAGGGGTGTTATTGGTGCTGAGATACTCTTTTCATTCCTAGGATTGGGATTCTTGCTTAATGCTGGACGTTCTCTAAATGATGTATCAGAGGTAATTGCTATAATGATGGTAATAATGGGAATTGGTTTGGCAATAGATGGTGTTGTTTTTACAAAACTAGAAAATAAAGTAATGTCTCGTTGGGGATTGAGATAGTTTTTGTTTATTTGTGAAAACATCATATCGTTCCATAATGATATGATGATAGCGATCATCGGATCAAAGTATGAAGAACATATTTGCTTATATATGTCTGTTTGAGATTTGTACCAATAACTTATGAAACGAACACAAATAACACTACTAACAACTGTTATACTTTCAATTGCATTGATATCTGTCTTTGCAGTTGATTTTGGAAATAACGACTCCGCCACAAATTCCGTAATTCCTTTTGCAGCAGAAGCAGAAAATTCGGGTACTGAACATTTCATTGAGATGGAAGCAGTAAAAATGCCTGACGGTATGTATGCCTACAAAATGGTTTCATACAAATTGGATTTGGAAAGGGATGGCGAAAATGACGCAGATCTTGTAGCTGATGGTACTTTTGACACAGATCCTTCAATTCCCGGACCTACATTGGTGTTCACTGAGGGTGACACAGCACATGTTAAATTAACAAATAACGCATGTGACGACTTTGTAATTGGTGATGCTGGAGAAAATGAAAATTCTCTTGTAGGAATACATGTTCACGGTGTACACTATGCAATAACTGATGACGCAACTTATGGTAGAATGAACATGAATGGAAATTCTGCAGCAAGTTGTAGCAATACTGTTGATTATACTTGGCAAGTATCTCCAGGAACAGAAGGAACTTGGCCTTACCATGATCATACCTTTTTGCAAAACGAAGTTGGTGCTGAAGACATTGGATTATTTGGAACCATAATCGTTAACCCTGCTGATGATATGGTAGGTGGTTTCGTTGATCCTGAAACCGGAATGATTACAGAAGTAAGCGTTACAGAGGATATATTGAAAAAGAATTTATCCTTTGGATGGTCTCCTCTGAAGTTTTAGGTAGAAGTGTCTTCTATGGCATGGAAATTGACAATCAAAATAATGGTAAACAGACTCCATTATGGATAAATCTAAACTTGGTTGCAACTGACAACTCCAAAGTTAGATTCCATATTCTTGGTATAGGTGATGAAACTCATGCTTTCCACTTACATGGTCACCGATGGGCAGAAGCAACAGGAGGCGCAGCCGATATCATTGATGTTAAAGAAATTACCCCTCTACAGCGACATACCTTTGTTGTTCAGGTGAGTGATAATGGCGAAGAAATTGGTGATGCCACTAATCAGGAAGGATGGATGTATCACTGTCATGTCTTTAACCACATGCAGGCTGGCATGAGTGGTATGCTTACCGTATTGCCTGATGAAAATGGTGACGGTTCAGAAGATACACTTCCTACCGTAGGCGCAGTATTCACTTTAAGTGATGAACCCGGCCTTTGGATGAAGACTCTCAACGCAGGAATTGCAGATGATCTTGATGAAGTATTATCAACCTTCAACCCTCAATTTGATTCTCTTGGATTGCCAACAATTGATCCAAGACCTGGTACTGGATTCCAACTTGATTACCTCAAAGTACTATCTCCTGAATTTGGAGATACAATGGGGAGATCACTTGCAGTTATCAATCCTGGTGAAACAGTACTGTTTACCATGAAAGACTCTCAAACAAAACACACTATTACTTCATTAATTTGGCCAACTGCAGCTAATGATGAAGAAGGAGAGAGTTTAGGTGGTAATGGACTTCTTACCAATTTGCCTGCAGGTACTCTTAATCCTCCAGTTTTCTTTGATACACAGCTATCAATTAGAGGCTCTACATTCTTGACAAATCCCGATGGAACTGTAGCTACACTTGATGATCCTGGATTGTATGTCTTTGTTTGTCAGATACATCCATACATGCTAAGTGCTGTGATTGTTGACGATCCAGAAACCAATGTAAAGGCCACAAAACTTCCAGGCGAACCTCTCTTGCCTTTATTGGATCTATCTGATGAACTTGTAATTCTGACAAGACATGTTGATCCAGTTTCTGGCAATGTAGAATTCCCAGTGACACTTGGACCAGTTAATGACTTGCCTTTGGAATTGCTAAAAGACTTCTATGTGATTACAGATCCTGCTAACTGGAAAGATTACACCCAAGACAATTGGAATCTAAATCTTGTACCAGCTCTGGTAACTACAAACACTGAAGATGTTGTGGCTGTATTAAATACAGATACAGATAGTCCTCTTGGACTTGCAGGTACATTAGGAATCACCAAAAGTGATGGTACAGAGTACAATCTAGATCCAGAAGAAGGACCAGTAGATACTATCTTAGGTGCTGATATAGATCTAAATGTTCCAATTACAGATGCTGATAGAAAAACTCCTAAGAAAAAAGGAGTAGGTGAAGTATGGGTAAACACACAGTTTGAATTAACTGTAAACAAGAATCACCTAGGAACTGCAGCCGACAAACCTGGAACAATCACAGTAATTGATGCAAAAACATGGGATGTGGCAAAAAAGATCGCACTTCCTGAAATCAACATGAATCATCCACATAACATGTGGACAGATGCTAAAAATGAGGTAGTATATCAAACCCAATGGTTTGATTCAAGAATGGTTATAATCGATAGAGAATCAGGCAAGATGATCAAAGACAATTTTGTTGGGCAATCTCCCTCACATGTGATGACTTCCCCTAATACTGGAAAGATTTACATCGCTATGAACGGAGAAGAACAAGTAACAGAACTTGATCCAATAACTTATGATGTGACAAGACAGATTTCTACAGGTCAATTCTCTCATCCTCACGGTCACTGGATTAGCAGTGATGGAAAGTACATGGTAACTCCAGACTTTCTCAGTCTAAGTTCTACAATCATAGATCTAGAGGATAACACTACAGTAAAGGCAAAGCATGCTGGTACTGAGAACACATTATTGCTTGCTCCAATAGCAACAGGAATGATGGGTAACACTGAAAAGTACTATACTGCTGATTTCCTTGGCAATACCTTGAGCGTAATTGACACTGATGCTGGAGAAATTACTCATCAAATCGATCTTCTTGAGGTAGGCGTAGGACTTCCAATACAGAGTCCTGTGAGTCCAGATGACAAATGGATGGTTACAGCCAATTTGATTGGGCCAGCAGGAGTGCCAGCTATTACTATAGTTGACACTTCAGTTGATGAGATCGTTTCCGTTCTTCCATGTGATCCAGGATGTCATGGTGTACAATGGGGTGCAAAGCAAGATGGTGGATACTATGCATACGTTTCCAGCAAATTCTCAAATGCTCTCATTGTAGTTGATCCAAAAAATGGACATGATGCTGAAATCGCAGGAAAAATCATCCTGACTGAAGAGTCTGATACAGAACTTGATGATCGTGTAATCGGCTATGCTGGACAAGGTGGACAAGGCGTCTTGGTTATACCTAACGTCTATGAAGGCTGGATTCAACAAACCGTAGAAAAGTGTGACGAAAAGAGAGATTCTTGCTCAGATGAGATTGAAAAATATCTCAAACAATTAAAGAAGTCTCAAAAAGATCCACTAAATCCAAAGTTTGACAAAGACGACAAAGACAACTAGTAAACAGTTTAAATTTCCTTTTTTATTTTTTAATCTTTAGTGATACTACAAATGCGCTAATAATAATTGCAATTGCAAAATACATTACCGCAACATAATCAAATAGAAATGCAATGCTTCCTGCAACTACGGGGCCTACTACTGTAGCAATTGATAATGTAGAGCTAAATATTCCAGTAGATGTGGAACGTGGATTGTTTTCCATCAAATGGAAATTTCCGCCAATAAACAAAAATGCCCAGGTTGCACCAACAAGTGCCATAAATGGCATAGCCATCCACCAATCAGTAACTACTGCTAATCCGATAAATACAAACGTTGTAAATCCAACCCCAATTTGAAATTTTGTTACATTTGAGAGATGAATTTTGCTTGCCATCACATTCATCAAGATAAATGCAGTCAATGTGTTTGCAACATATACTATTGATATCTGGTAAAGCTCAGCTCCTAATCTCTCCATCAACATAATTGGTAAAATAGTCCATACTGCTGCTGCTCCAATATGTCTTAACAATAATGATGAAAAAAGAAATTTATTTTTTGTAATGACATTTTTTGTGGTTCCTGGTTTTAGCTCTTTTTCTTGTTGTGGGTTTGGAAGTTTAATTGTAAATAATAATCCAATTACAAACGACACCGCACTTAACAAGAAAATTAGCTTAAGATCATTTGCAATTCCAGCAGCTGCAATTCCAGCTAACCATCCTAATGCATGAAATGATATTACTGTGGCTGCACGTTTTTTGTCAATATTTGCCTCATACGTATATGCAATCATTGCAGGAATCATAATTCCACTTGCAATTCCAGCAGCAATTCTTACCAGGAAAAACATGGCAAGATCATCTGCAAAATAATGTAATCCAAAGGTAATTGCGCATCCTATGAAGCCGATTCTGATGAATTTGAGTCTAGTTCCTTTTTTGTCTGAATGTCTTCCAAAATAAATTTCAGACAAAATTTGGGCAAAACTAAATGATGCAACTAGTAACCCAATTTCAAAAACAGATTCAGTTACTCTCTTTGCTATGATGGGCATGAACACAAAGATGATTGATATTCCAGCATGCTGAAAAAAGGTTGCACTTCGAACTAGGTTGTTTACTTGAAGTTTTAGCATAAATCTACAAAAAAATATGTTTTACCTAATTTCAATATACGTATCACTCCTACCAATACGTGTTGTTTCTTCTGAAAAGAGTTAAACTATCTAATCATGTTTTGAAATTGAATTGTCTGAAAAAGAACTTTTTCTTGACGCATTACAAAAAAGAGTATTGCTTTTTGATGGTGCAATGGGAACTGAGATTCAAAAATATGATCCAAAACCTGAAGACTTTCCAAATAATCAAGATGGATTCAATGATGGTTTAATCATTACACATCCTGAATGGATTAAACAGATTCATAGGAATTATTTAGATGCAGGTGCTGATTGTATTGAAACAAACTCTTTTGGTTCAAATAAAATAAAATTAGATGAATATGGCTTTGGTGAACAAACAGTTGAATTTAACAAAAAAATTGCAAAACTTGCATCCGAAGTATGTGCAGAATATTCTGATAAACCGCGCTATGTGATTGGCTCTATGGGGCCGACAGGTTATCTTCCAAGTTCAAATGATCCTGATTTAGGCCAAAAACCTCTTGATGAAATAAGAGAAGCATTTGAGCTCCAAGCTGAGGGATTGATTCTTGGAGGTGTTGATGCATTACTCATTGAAACAAGTCAAGACATTCTTGAAGTAAAATTAGTAATTGAAGCATGTCACAATGCAATAAAAAAGACTGGCAAAAAAGTTCCAATTATAGCTAACACTACTTTAGATCAGTATGGAAAGATGCTTCTTGGGACAAACATTCAAGCTGCATATACCACAATATCTGATATGGGTATTGATGTATTTGGGCTGAATTGCTCAACTGGTCCAATTGAGATGAATCCTAGTGTGAGGTGGCTTGACGAGCAAAATGAACATAACATCTTGGTAGTCCCAAATGCCGGCATGCCTGAAAATGAAGGAGGACAAGCAGTTTACAAAATGACTCCTGATAAAATGGGTGAGGCACTAGGTGATTTTCTTAATCAATACAACAAAGTACGAATTATTGGAGGTTGCTGCGGAACAAATCCTGAGCATATCCGAGCGCTAAGAAAAGTAATTGACGAAAAAGCCAACTCAATTGAGGGTTAAGTATTTACAAAAACGATGGTGATTTTTCAACGTTGACCATTCCTAGAATTAGTTCTGCATTAAAGGCTGTAGACCTAAAACAACTCCCAGCACCTCTGATAATTGGAGAAAGAATAAACACTCAAGGTTCTCGAAAAGCAAAACAGCTAGTCCTAGCAGATGATTTTGATGGATTGGTGGATTTGGCAAGAATGCAAGTTGAAGATGGTGCTCATTGTCTTGATGTCTGTGTTGCAACTACTGAACGCTCTGATGAACGTGACTTTATGCTAAATCTTGTTAAAAGATTAAGTTTGGAAATTGATGCACCGCTTGTAATTGATTCTACGGACCCTGAAGTAATTGCAGCAGCAGTTACTCAAATTCCAGGCAGACCAATAATTAATTCAATTAATCTTGAAGGTGATGGTAGTAGATTCAAAAAACTAGCACCACTTATGGCAAAGTATGGTTTACCTGCAATTGCATTGTGTATTGGTCCTAAAGGAATGGCTAAAACCCCTCAACAAAAACTAGAAACTGCTAACCTTCTCTATGAAACTGGAAAAAAATATGGATTAAAAATTGAGCAGTTTATTTTTGATGTCCTTACATTTACTTTGGCAACAGGTGAAGATGAATTTCTTGATGCTGGAAAAAATACTCTGGAAGGAATTCGCCTTGTTAAAGAAAAATTTCCAAATTCTTTCACTACGTTAGGTCTAAGTAACATCAGCTTTGGGTTAACCCCTTATGCTAGAAAAATACTCAATTCTGTATTTTTACATCATGCAGTCAAAACTGGACTGGATACTGCAATTGTTAATGCAAAAGAGATTATGCCTTATGGTGAAATCGATGAGAAAGAAAAAAAATTGGCAGAGGATCTAATCTTTGACACTCATCCCGATGCTCTATCTGACTTAATTACGTATTTTGAAAAAACTGGAAAGCAAGGAACAACTGCTTCCAAAAAAGTCGATGTTGATCCTTCTTGGTCTCCTGGAAAACGAGCAAACTTTAGGATTGTAAATAGACTCAAAGATGGAATTCAAAATGATGTTGTGTCTGCAATTGCCGAAAAACTTGGAAAAAATGAAATCATCAGGGATAATGATGGTGTTTTATCATTTGATGCTGCACCAGAAATTACTCATGATGGCGCAATTAGAACTTTAAACGAAGATCTTCTTCCTGCAATGAAAGAAGTTGGTGACAAATTTGGTGCAGGTGAACTAATCTTACCCTTTGTTCTCAAATCTGCTGAATGTATGAAGGCAGCAGTTGGAGAACTGGAAAAATATTTGGTAAAGAAAGAAGGATCAAGTAAAGGTAAACTTGTTTTGGGAACTGTTTATGGTGATGTACATGATATTGGAAAGAACCTCGTAAAGACAATCTTTCAAAATAATGGCTATTCAGTATATGATTTGGGAAAACAGGTGCCATTGCAAAAGTTTCTGGAAAAAATTGATGAAGTAAATCCTGATGCAGTAGGCTTGTCTGCACTATTAGTTTCCACTTCAAAACAAATGAAATTTTTTGTAGAGCATGCAAGAAAAAACAAAATGAATGTGCCAATACTTTGCGGAGGTGCCGCAATTAACAGTAACTACATAAACCGAATTGCAAAGGAAGATGGAATATACGAACCAGGTGTATTTTATTGTAATACTATGTTTGAAGGTCTCAAGACAATGGATATTCTGATTTCCGATGAAAAACCAAAACTATTATCAGAATGGAAACAAAATTTAGAAAATTGGAAAGACAAATCTACTGCACCCGTAGATCCCACAACTCTTCCTAAAAGTGAGATTAAGCCTGTCAACCCACCAGCACCAAAAATTATTGGAGATCCAATTCGTCTAAAGTTAGATCAAATCAATATGGATGAAGTTTGGACAATGATTGACAAACGATCTCTCTTCAAGTTATCTTGGGGACTAAGGGGAAAAGCTGGATCTGAATCCAAGGCAGATCATGAACAATTGCTTACTGAATGGAAAATTAGAATAATTCGAGAAAAACTCTTTGAACCCGAAATTGTTTATGGATATTTTAGATGCCATAACAGAGGTGAAACATTATTAGTAGAGAATCCTTCTGGCGAAAATGTTGAATTTGACTTTCCTCGCTCTACAAAACCTGAGCATCTATGTTTAACTGATTATTTTGGTGAGGATGATGTTGTGGCATTTCAATCTGTGACTGTGGGAAATAAAGCCGCGGAAATTATTGAACAATGGAATAACGAAGACCGATATACTGATGCCTATTACCTTCATGGATTGGCAGTTGAAGTTGCAGAAGCTTTAGCTGAATGGATAAATCAAAAAATAAAATCTGAATTGAATCTAGAAAAAGGTGGATTACGATATAGTTGGGGATTTCCTAGCTGTCCTGATGTCTTACAACATCATCTGGTCTGGAAACTTTTAGAACCCGAAAAATCTGGAATGACATTGACTGAATCTGGTCAAATTATTCCTGAACAATCAACAGCAGCAATTGTAGTTCATCATCCCAATGCACAATATTTTGTGCTTTAGTTAGAAAATTTTCCTAAAAATTCATTCAAGCCATTAAAATCACTGGGAGACGTAATCAATACATCTCCTGTAATATTATGAATTTTTTTTACAAATTCTTCAAATCCTTTACTATATGATGATAAATCCAAATTCAAAAATTTTGCAGATTTTTCATTTTTTTCAGAAGGAAACAATATGATTGGAATCACTAAAAATCCTCTGAGGGTATCTGATAAATTTTGAACCTGTTCAATGTTTTGAACTACCTGGGTCATGAATCCTTTGGGTTTTGATTCTATTTTTTTTCCAATTTTGGAAAAATTTGGTTTGTTTGAAATAGAGAGATACAAATCAATTTTTGAATTCAGTCCTCGCTCTCCTAATTTCTTAACAATTTTGCTCGGAATTTGACCTGAATCTTGTTTTCCTGACTGTGACGGATCTCCCATTAATACAAGAATTCCTGAAAAACCAATTTCAATGCAATTTTCTACAAACTTTAATATTTCATTTTCACTCTTGTCTCTAACTCTAAGGCTGACTGTAATTGGTAAATTTGGAATTTCTTTCCTAATAATTTTTCCAACCTCAATTGGTGATACTCTTTGAAATCCTAATACATTCTCAGTAAGATGAATTGCATCACAGTTTTTTGAAATAATTTTTATTTTTTCTATAAATTTTAAAACAGGTTCATTTGTATCTACACCAGGTAAAATCTTTGGCGGATTTGCCTCGTACCTGATTGTCATATTCTCATTTCTTCCAACCTTGGTTAAAACCTTTGAATACCAAAACCCATATGGAATTGCAGGAGAGATTGAAATGAATATAGATGAACTAAAATCCGTACTCTCCAAACCTGTGAACCCAAAAATTGATTATGATGGAAATTATCGATTGGCATCAGTACTTGTCGTAATTTATGGGCAAGAACCAATAATCATAATGACTGAAAAACCCAAACACATGAAATTCCATGCAGGTGAAATTTCATTTCCTGGAGGTAAAATAGAAGATGATGATTCAGATCTTCTTCACACCGCATTGCGTGAAACTAGTGAAGAAATTGGACTTGAAATTTCACGAGAACAGGTAATTGGTCAACTTGAACCTGTAGTGACTTTGAATTCTAGATTTTTAATTTTACCATTCATTTCAATCATTGATCAGATTCCGCCTCTTTTGCCTAATCGTGAAGTTGAAAAAATTTTTCATATTCCATTTGAACCATTTTTGCATACCATGGCTAAAGATCCAGATCCTTCACATAACATTATACAAGAAATGTATACGTTTGAATATCAAAATCAAATAGTCTGGGGAGCCTCTGCAAGAATCCTCAAACAGATTAGAAATTTTCTCAAATTTTGAGATTCATTTAAAAAGAGCTCTTCGTGCCTGAAAAACTATGGCTGCACGTAAGTCGTCTCCAAGAAAAATCCGTCTTCTAAAAAAGACAAGACAAGCATCACCTGTACCAGCTTGGATTATTCTCAAAACAAAGAGAAATGTTAGAACAAATCCAAAACGTAGAGCTTGGAGATCAACAGATGTGGAGG
>JAOTSS010000060.1 GCA_029864805.1 Candidatus Nitrosopumilus sp.
ACAAAAGATCAAAAATGCAGGTTTTAGTAGTAATAAATCGTTCTTAAAAGATCTAATATACGAGTTTTTTTGACGTGTTTTTTCCTTAAAATTTTGTAAATTGGATAGTTTTAGAATTAAAATTAATGTAGAGAATATAAAAAACATATTTTTGAGATCATCAAAGCAAGAATAATTGATCTGCCTTGAGTAAATGATGCAAATCAATCATACAAACAACGATAAAAATTTGCGAAGAAACTAAAAAAAAGAAATTATGATGAACTGTGAATTATTAACAAAAATACATAAAAAAATCTGTACTAATTGGTAGAATCAAAAAAGAGCCAATCAATCTAAGAATTAGAATAAAAAATATTCATGGAAAAGCAGTTTATAAAAAAATCTATTAAAACACTAATTGTATATAACGTAGAGAATTTCCGACCATAGAAGAATTTTTTTGAAAAAAGAGGTTGAGAAATTACAATGACAACAAATGCTTGTAAATATGAAAACACAGAAAAAATCACAATCTCAAGAATCAGAAAATCATTTTGAGGCAGCTTTACTTGATCAAAAAAATCTATTCGCCACAAGATTGTAATTATGAACTAAAATCCTAAATGTCAATTCACAGCAAAGAATGATTCTTTTGTTAAATATTTTGAAAAATATTACTGCTAGTATTGACAAAACTAAACGGAGTAATTACAGTAACAGAAAAATCATTTTCACTTCATATGCCATGCTATGCAATAAACAATTCAAGAATTTTTAAAGAATTGAAAAAAATCAACATCAAACAAAAAAACACTATCTAAAAAGATGTGAAAGAAAATAAGAATTACAAAATTAAATTTAGTAAATCATTACAAAATAAATCAACTTAGAATACAAATTAGAAAAGATATTTACTTAAAACAAATTTCATTGTGATATGACAAAGTATTATTTATTGGCAATACCAGTAATCATAGGGATAATCAGTGGAATGTTTTTGTCATTTTATCTTGAATCAGAAACAGAATCAAATTTACTTACCGCTGCAAAATTAATTGGAGGAGGTTCGCCAATTATGGGGGACTCTAATGCTCCAATCACAATATTGGAGTGGGGGGATTATCAATGTACTTTTTGTTATAAATTCCATCAAAATACCCTAGATGTCATCAATGAAGATTTTATAAAAACAGGCAAAGTAAAACTGATTTTCAAAGACTTTCCACTAAACGGACCTGATTCACTTCTTGCAGCAGAGGCTTCATACTGTGCACAAGACCAAAAAAAATATTGGCAATACCACGATGAATTATACAGTAACTGGAAAGGAGAAAGAACAGGTTGGATTACGAGAGAGTCACTTGATGAATTTGGAGATACTGTGAATTTGAATTTAGACGACTTTAACACATGTCTGAATGAACACAAATACCAAGATAAAGTAATTTCATTGTATGAATTTGGAAAAGAGGTCGGAATTGATGCAACACCGTCATTTCTGGTCTTTAATGATCAAAAAATTATCAAAATCAGAGGAAATCAACCATTAGAAGTATTTCTTAAAACATTTGATGAATTATGATTTGAGAAAAATTGAAGTGAACAAATCAAAATTAATAACCTTACAAAAAGAGAAACCATGAATGGGTAAAATTAACATTGAAAAACAAGATTCAGTTAAACTCTATAAAATTAGAAAAACTCTCGAAGAACTGTCTAAGAAATCAGGCAGAGGTACGGAGCTTATCACAGTATACATTCCAAAGGGAAAACAACTGCATGAAATTATCAGTTCACTTCAACAAGAGCAAGGAACAGCTGACAACATAAAATCGGATCTTACAAGATCACATGTTGTCGATTCCCTAGGAAAAGTTGTTCAAAGATTGAAACTATACAAAAAAACTCCTGATAGAGGACTGGTAATGTTTTGCGGGGCATTGCCATCAGAAGAAGGAGGCCCATTAGGAAGTGAAGTTGTAACAATATGGGAAATAGATCCTCCAAAAGATTTGAACCAGTATCTATACAGATGTGATGATCATTTTCATGTAGATATTCTAAAAGATATGCTAAAGGATGACAATCTCATAGGATTTCTAGCAATAGATGCAAAAGATGCTGGATGGGGATTACTACATGGAGATAAAATTGAAGTGTTATCCCAAACTGGTTCAGGAGTAGCAGGAAAACACAGACAAGGTGGGCAATCCGCAAAAAGATTTCAAAAACTTAGAGAAATGGAATTGAGTTATTTTTACAACAGAGTAGCTCAGACTACGAGAGAATATTTCATCGATATTTACCCAGTGAAAGGATTGATAATTTCAGGTCCGGGACCTACAAAAGAAGATTTCATTAATGGTAACTATCTAGAATACAGATTACAAAATAACATCATAAATACAATTGACGCGTCATATTCAGGAGCAGAAGGAATCAGAGAAGCATTTGCAAAATCTGCAGATATTTTAGGAGATTTTAGAATGGTTGAAGAAAAAAAACTTATCGAAGATTTATTCAGAGAGATAAACTCCAATACTGGAAAAGGATCCTACGGATTGCAAGAGGTCATTGGATATTTAAAAAACAATGTTGTGAAAACTCTAATCATCACAGACAATACAAATTTGAACAGAGTTGAAGGAAAATGCAAAAGATGTCAACACCTTCAGGAGGAAATTTTAGAACGACCGCTAGTGATTCCAAAAAAAACAGAATACAGGAACAACCCATGCCCCGGATGTAACTCAATGGAAGTAGAGGTTAACGAACAAGATATTGTGGATTATCTAGAAATTCTTGCAGCGAAAACCGGAACTCAGCTGGAGGTTATTTCTGGAAGTGCAGAACATGGAACAATGCTCGCCAGTCTGGGGAAGGTCGGAGCAATTTTGAGATATAATCCAGGGCACACTAAGTAAGAAGTCTATTAATTTTTTTAGAAAGTTCTAAAAGATCATCATCACTTGAAATTTGACGTTTTGTCCACACTGTTCCTTTACTATTGTATCTTGGAATGATATGTA
This sequence comes from Candidatus Nitrosopumilus sp., assembly GCA_029864805.1. Next base: position 3,012 of record JAOTSS010000060.1, read on the forward strand.
TGTGAACGTGGGGAATAATCTGTTTAGCTGCTCTACCATTATTCTGACCAAGACTAAATGCATCGGCACCTGTGGCATCTAAAACTGCCTTTGCAATTTTTGGAACTATTGAGAACACATTTCCAACATCATCTGAATTCATATCAGTTATTCTTTCATGATGTTTTCTTGGAATTACCAAACTATGGCCAACATCAATTGGATATTTGTCTAAAAACGCCACGTGAAATTCATCCTGATAAAGAAAATGAGCATCCCGGGTTCCGTCTAAGATTTCACAAAAAATGCAACTCATATACAAACAGCACTTTGCAATTTTATTAATTGTTTTTATCGAATTTAATATAAATTATTCATGGCAGGCACAATTTCATTGACTGTAAAAAGTAAATCCGATATTCTTAGTTTTCTTCTTGGCCACAATGCATGCATCTTTTTGAGGATAATATCTCAAACCAAACAAAATCATGAATGGATCCTACCTTGCAACTCGCACATCATATGATTTAATCGAGAATACAAAGAACCTCGTCAATGACAATATCGATCAAGAGTTAACTCTTTAGATAAAATAACATGAAATATTCTAATATCTAACATCACATCTATTTCAAAAATTGAGTGTTAAAAATAACATGACAATCCACAATAACAAGATCATCATACATTTTCTAATAGGCTGAAATAATATTGACGAATGGTTAATTAGGGTAAATTCCAGAGTTCGATTATCTAATGGGCAGAAAAGAAAGGCAAAATCGTGAAGCAAAACGTGATAACTATGCCAGTAAACATTCATCTGAAAAAAGAAAGCACAATCTAATCGCTATCGGAGTTCTAGCTCTTATCGCAGTTATCGTAGGTTATGCAGGTTACATGTTTATCAACATGACTGAAACTGCTCCAGGAGGACCAGAAAACGCAGGTGCATTGGGCAGCGAACACTCACATGCAGCAATACTGGTAAAGATTTTTGGAGATACATTTGATTTTGCCAGTCCAGCTTTTCAAATCAAATCAAGTTGGATTCATTTTGAAGGAAATGATGGTTCCACAATTCATAAACATGCAACAGGAGTTGAACTAGGATATCTCTTTGATACACTATCAATTGGTCTTGATGATCAATGCTTCATATTCCCAGATGGGAAATCATTTTGCACAAATGACGATTATACTTTGAAATTCTTCATCAATGAAGAACCAGTAGATGATATTAGAGACTATGAGATTATGGAAGATGATAGAATTTTAATTATATTTGGTGCTGAAACCCCTGAAGAAATACAAGCATATTTGATTCAACTAAGCGGTCAAGAGCTAATCAAATAATCCTTTATGATTCATCTTTTGTTGTGAATTTTGCCTGTTTGTCAAAGAACATGTAAAATCCACATTTCACACATCGTAAAACAGTTAATTCAGTAGTTAGAAATTCCTTATCATCAAATCTTCCACTTAATTTAACATTCTCTCCTGCAATCTCAGCTTTGTTGCTTTTACATACAGGGCATTCTAATGTTTTTTCTTCCACAAAATCATCCAGAATATTTATGAATTTAAACTCAATGAAAGTTTTCAAACAATAATATCAATAAAGCCTGTTTTGCAGTCAAATAGTTTACATTTAAAAAATATGTGAATCTCAAGATAAAAATACTAAATTCAGTATTAGAAAAATAGAATTGGCAATATTCTAATTATGAATGGTAGTAAATTGATAAAGAAAAGACAATGATTGGAATTAATAGTAAGTACATTTAACTTGTAATCATTATGGATTTCAAAAATATTTTGGTAGCGTATGATTCTTCAAGCTTTTCAAACAGGGCTTTTAAAAGTGCTTTAGATGTTGCAGAGTCAAACAAAAGTAAAATCACAATAGCCACTGTCATTACTGGAGTATATCAACCATCTATAGGATTTACAATGAAATACAGCGAAAAAATGCTGGAAAAATATACAAAAACACTCCAAAAAACCTTTTCAAACTTGGAATCTGCTGCAAAGAAAAAGAGCATTAAGATTTCATTAAAAATTTTGCAAGATCCATCCGTAGCAAAAGCAATTACAAACTATGTCAACTCACACAAATTTGATCTGGTAGTGATAGGTTCTCATGGTAGAACTGGTCTGAATAAGATGATCCTTGGTAGTGTTGCAAATAGTGTTACACAAAAAGTAAAATGTCCAGTAATGGTGGTAAAGTAAAGAGATGCCAATAACAAAAATTCTAGTACCGATAGATGGGTCGAAGCATTCACTAAAAGCATTTAGAGCCGCACTGGATATTGCAAAAAACAATAATGCCAAAATCAATGTCTTAACATGTTTAGAAAAAGAAGATTTGGGCGCATGGTATATTGATAAAAGAACAAACAAAAAGATAATGAGTGATGCAAAAGAATTTGCAAAAGAATTCCTTTCAAAATTGGAAAAGCCTGCAACAGATGCAAATGTTCCAATTTCGTTAAACATCCTTGAAACAAAATCTACATCAAATCAGATAATTACATTTTCAAATTCAAATAAAATAGATCTAATTGTTATTGGTTCTCATGGCAGAGGTGGATTTAACAAATTTCTTTTGGGCAGTGTAAGCAATAAAGTGAGTCAGATAGCCAAATGCCCTGTTATGATTGTAAAATAAATTAATTCTTCTCATTGAAAAATTGTAAAAAATGTGATGTTGTAATAAATATCAAAAATACATTAGAAAAGAAATCAATGAGTTGAAAATAGAAAACAGGCAGTTAAAAAATAAAATCAAATCATTAAACTCTGAAATTAATTCTAAAAAAAATTAGATTGTTACTATAACAAAAGAATTTGTGGATGTGTTGGAGTACTTTTTTTGTATATGTTTACCACATACCCATTTAGGTAATTGACCTAATTTCCATCCATTGATTCTAGTATACGTAATTCATTACAAAATTTATTTTTTGTCGTGTTAGTGATTAACATCTCCAATTTCCATTGTTGTAGAACAAAATATCAATTTCGCATATCCTTCAACCTTGAGAAATATGTCCATCAGTTTTGGGTTTCTGATGCATGGCATGTAAAAATACTCAGGCTCGTTTGTCATAGTTTCACTTCTACGATTAGATTAATTTAGACTTGTTTAATCTTCTTTATCCAAATGAATTTTTTCATTTGTTATATGATGTAATTGCTGGTAAAGTTTCTCAGCATAAATCTTAAAAGAAACTATTCAACCTAACCAGATGCATAGCATATCATCACGCCATCATCTTGAAATGAGTTCTTTAGTATGATGTCAAATCGGAAAACAATAACACTCAAGACAATTACACTAAGAGAAGTGGTCAATTAATCAAAAACATTCAACACATTGTTATGATATGTAAGTAAATTTTTTACATTACAATGGCAGAAAAGAAAATTGTCGGCGCAAAGAGGAAAACAAATGTAAAAGGAATCATGCGCCCCACATTAGTCAGGCCAAAAACAATTGCAAGAAGAACGAAGATTAGAAAAAAACACTTGAAAAAACTATGCAAACAAAGTCCCTTACGAATAGAAGAGGCATCTATTTCTCAGATAATTTGTCAATCTCAAAAGATATGAGAAAGGATCAAAATTATTTTAAAAAGCAAAATCAAAAAGGCATCAAAAATGATAAACCACTATACATATTTGATCTATCCAGAGTTTCATCAAAATACATTGGAGAAACTGAAAAGAACCTTGGCAGAATTTTTCAAAGAGCCAAAAAGATGAACGGAATTCTATTTTTTGATGAGGCTGATGCCTTGTTTGGAAAGCGAAGTAAAGTCAGTAACGCTCATGACAAATATGCAAACTTGGAAACTAATTATCTTGTGAAAAGGTTTCAAAAATATAAAGGAATCATGTTCATTACAACCAACCTCAAAAAACCAATCACAAAACAATCCATAGACAAATTGGATTACGTCATTTGTCTTCCAATTAAAAAAACAAGGATAATTCACAGATAAAGTTTTAAAAAAAATGAAGAATCATGTCTCCATCAATAAAATTTTTCTCTGATCTCATTGATGTTCAATTTACAAATTTACTTTCAACGTGTGGCAAATTTAAAAAATATTGGAATCAATACAAACCAATTGAAACCACTAATCACATTCAACTAGTACAAAATCCGCATTTAGAAAAATCACAGGCTTGAATGAAATTCAGATAATTTAGTGGCACGGTTTTTAGAAAATAAAATGTTGAAACACTAATGGAAGATCTAAAAAACGGATGAGTCATACTCTGCCTATCATCATGCAAGATATCTCGTCTATCTAACTAGACTTCAGGCAGACCATGTAATTTTTAATCGTATTCATCAAGTCATTTTCATGTATATGATCCAGTTCACAATTTTTGCACATGAAACTACTCACCACATCATAAATTTGAAAATATGTGATTTATGAACCTGTATGGAATAATTATAATCAAAAATTGAATTTTTACAATATTTTGAATATTTTTTTATAAATTTTCTAAAATTTATAGTACAAATCCATAGACATGCTTAAGTTTCAGAATATCATATCAATTACAAGAACAAAGTCCACCTCTACCCCCTGAGTGAAATATTCTAAAGGAAACCAACCGGGATCTTGCATGGGCTGAGTTCTATTTTTTAGGTTCTCTTTATCTCACATGTACCTACAAGATGCTTTTTGTTTTTGATGGTCTTGAATTTGTTCTTAAAACGTCATCCAATAAAACCAACCTAGTCATGTCATTCCACGAAAACATCACGTGTGGCGTAATTCTTCTGGATTGTACCCATATTATGTGATGTTTTGAAGGTCTTATTGCCTTGTATCTGAGACAGGCTACTTTACAGGACATGTCGATGAGATTAATTTAAACTGCGATTTATGAATATTTGAACCTGTAATAAGATAACGTCGGTTTATTCTTAGAACCTATCTAGATTAGTCCTGGCGTTACCGAAAACACGCAATCATTCTACAACGAACTAGTATTTCAAATAGATGAACAATTGTTTTATCAAACACTTTAGAATTTTACACCAAATCTAGAACATTTCATTATTAACAGTCAAAATCGTTCAATCGATCAAAAAATTTTTTTCACTCTTGTACTCAAAGTACCAACCTGAAAGTACATCTCATGAAAGAACAGCAATTAAGCGATAGAATACAAATGGCACACACCATAGAAGTCGAAAGTGCAACAAGAAACGAACTTGGATTAAAAATCAGTTGGTATGATGCATATGGGGAAAATCAAACGCAGGAATTTTCTTTAAGCAAAGGATCAATTATCAAATTCTAGACATTTTCATTTTTTTTATTTTAATTTGTAAATTATTCAATAAAACATTGATAAATTATTATTGTTTATTATGATATTTGAAATCAATACTTTACATCAATTTTTGATTTCTTGACCTGTACCTGTTCCTATAGGTAATGGTGGGGCATCTAATAATATTTTTTAATCCACCCTAAACCGACAGATCTTCCTTGATGCATACGGCAGAAAATCCAAGTATCCCTTGTCCTTTATCTCCACGTTGATCCTTCCCAATTAAGCACATACATCCTGACTGTGTTATCATCTTGAGAAATCTGCTTTGTATGGTTGATATAAAATCTCACGATTTACTTACAATATGGTTTTGAGCTACCCGTCTCAAAGTGTTAGAACGTGACTTGTATAAAGACCTCAGTATAACAACTCAACATATTACAAATCATGAGATCATGAACTAGGAATAATTCAACCAAAAAAGCAGGTTATTTTGTAACTAAAAGAAACCATCCAATCTTATCAGCATGTAACATGTCACATGCATCTGCGATGATATCAATGAGAATACCTGACCCTGCATTTGTTAAAAGGAAGGTGTTTTTTACATAAGTTAAGGCCGCGATCACGGTTTTGACTTGTTGTAGCATAGTGACAATTTTGACTTAAGAAAGAAAGGTTATGGTGAAAAATAAAACCAATCAGATCTCCAATAATTTTTGTTCTAATTGTTCCATTTGTTCATCACCACATTGATCAGCATTTTCAATTACACAAAATTCTCTTACTTCATCAAATGCATCAAGACATGATTGTAGTTCTTCAGAGTTAAGATCATCTTCACTACATGCAGCCATCATTGATTCATAATTTATCGTAAATTGTGCCAAAAGTTGTTCACGTTTTTCAGTGTTGCCAGAGACAGCAGGTTCCATTATACTGGTTCCAAGAAAAATAATCGCTATGATTATCGGAATAATTAAAAGAAATTTTATTTTAGGGTTTTCTAACATGGACATGAGTCTGTAACAAGATTTAAAAGAATAAATTTATTGGTTTTCATTTGTTATTTTGATGACTGTGTTTGGTTTGATTCACACTTCTTTCCTGAGTAGAGAATGCGGACTATCAAACATAACGTAATCATGACATTTCAATAAAGTTTTCAGAGTTTTGTTGTCCGGAATTTCATTTATGTTGTATCCGCAAATGCAGGAGATATTTTCTTTTTTAAAATAACTGTCGATTTGTTTTTCAAGTGCCAAGAATTCTCTAGACAATCCATGCTTAAACCATTGTGTACAATCTATTCCTGCAAGACGGGTAATCAATACCGTTTGGTTTTTTTGATGAATTTGAGTGATCATTTGAAGTTCTTTTTGAATGGCAGCCCCCTCATTTGATAAAAGATCCGAATACAGTATATTTTCTACTGAAGGCAATTTTATTCTCTCTGAGGATATCATAGCCTGAGGTGCATCAGATTGAACAAAGAATTCTTTCATCATTTTGTTTCTGAGATCTTCATCATCCCATAGAAATAAGATATGGGTATGTCCTGGCAGAGTCTTCAAAAATTTGGAAATATCTCTTCTTTGAATTTCATCAAGTATTTCTTCAATGTTGCCATGAGTATCAAAGTCAATTCTTCCAAGCATCTCTTTTCTTATTGATTCCATGATTATTTGACTAGATTCTTCATCAAATAGATCTGAAAAGATATTTTTTGTTATGGAATAATATGGAAAATTGTATTTCCAAGGAAATTCTGTTATTGACCTAAGATAAGCAATTATATCAGATTTGATTTTCCCTCCAAATTTTAAAAATACAGCATCAATGGACTGAGTAAATATTATTGATGCATTATTTAGACATGATTCATATCCTTCTTTTTTGATCAAGGATTGAATATTTGGTATTTTGTATTCCGTGTAAAAATTTGTATATTTTTTACTAATATGCTTATGGATAATTATCATATTCTTTAAGGTTTTTTATTGGTGTAACTTTCTGGAACTTTCGGATACTCTTTCGTGAACATTAATTTTGCCATACTGATGCTATGCTAAAGAGGATTTGATTGACAGAAGCATAAATTGATTGTTATTATTGCTAACAATGTTAACAGAGAGCATAAATGCTCTCATCTCCCATTGCAATTATGGAAAACTACAAAACATGTCCTCGTTGTGGACAAGAAAAAATACCTTTCAAGTTAGGAGTATGTATTTGTGGAAATCAAGTGGGCAGCATACAATATGTAAAAGATTCACAAGAGTTTGCATTTAATCACGATTCATTTCTTGGAATAAGAAACAATCAGTTAGCATCTTAATTTGAAACTATTAGTTAAGAGTACAACAATGTGTATGGTTTAGCCCAATTTCTACATTTTTTACATATTGCCTCAAATGTCTCTGAATCAAATGTGATTGAAACCCCCCGGAACAGTAAAATTTTGTACATAATCCTTTCATGTAATCGTTTT
>JAOTSS010000020.1 GCA_029864805.1 Candidatus Nitrosopumilus sp.
TGGAACCTGAGACACCAAAGTCATCATCAAAACACACCTCGTCATCAATTATTTCATCAGTTCCACTTGGACAGTTATCTCCACCTGTCAAATCATATATCTTAATTCGATTATTCTCGCTGTCTACTACGTAAAGCTGATCATTGTTATTTACCGCTAAATCAGTTGGCATATCAAACTCATCGTCTGATGTTCCTTGGGAGCCAAACTTGTCAGAAAATGAAATAGTATCTGAAGAACTACCCGTACTTGATAGTATCTGTATTCTGTGATTATCAGTGTCTGCAACATACAGCATTCCATTATCATCAAGTGCCAATCCTGATGGTGAGTTGAACTTGCCATCAGCAGAACCCGAAGAACCAAATTCCTCAACAAAACATACTCCGTCAATAATTTCATCAGTTCCACTTGGACATGTGGTACCAGAGATTATCTCAAAGACCTGAATTCTATTGTTCTCAGTGTCTGCAACATACAGCATATTTTCATCTTCATCAAATGCCAAACCTGCTGGCTCGTCAAATCTGCCATCAGCAGAACCCGAGGAACCAAAATCATCTACAAAACATACTTCATCATTGACCACCTCATCAGTTCCACTTGGACAGTTATCCCCATCAGTCAACTCGAACATTCGAATTCTATTGTTACCAGTATCTGCAACATACAGAATGTCTTCACTATCATCAATTATCATGCCTGATGGATTATCAAACTCATCACCTGAATCATCATCATCAAAGCTAAATAGAAAATCGCCATCATCATCAAAAACAGAAATAGAATCAGTAGCAGAATCTGCTACATAGATATAGTCTGTCTTCTTGTGTACTGCAATTGCACTTGGTGTACCTAGGTACTCATCATCTCCACTATTAGATGAGCCAAATTCTAGATTATCAAAATCTCCATCTGATTGAAATCTTTGTACACGGTTATTCTCTGAATCAACAACATACACATCTCCGGTATCTTTGTCTATTGCCAAGTCAGTTGGAATATCAAATCGCCCATCACTGGAACCTGAGACACCAAAGTCATCATCAAAACACACCTCGTCATCAATTATTTCATCAGTTCCACTTGGACAGTTATCTCCACCTGTCAAATCATATATCTTAATTCGATTATTCTCGCTGTCTACAATGTAGAGTTTTTTACCATCATTACTAATTGCCAAGTCAGTTGGCATATCAAACTCATCGTCTGATGTTCCTTGGGAGCCAAACTTGTCAGAAAATGAAAAATCTGCAAATGAAAACTGAGAATAAGCAAATCCAGTTAACAGTAGGGCTGCAAATAATATCCCAAAACATACTTTTTTGATCACGATATTTCTCCAAAAAATACAAAGTAATTAAAAAATGCTATCAATTTTAACCGATCCTCAGATCAACCCCTTGATCTTTTAAATGATGAATTTTATAGTCTGATGAATTTCTTACCTTTGTATATTAATAATGCAGGTACTGCAACATACAAACCAAGATTCATCAAAATCACACCTATACCATAACCTATGATCTTTGACTCTGAATCAGCAAATGACAAAATCGACAGTGATGACAACAATGGAGTTATTCCAATCTTTACTGCTTCTCTAAATACAGGATTCTCTCTTTCCATATCTGCAATGGTTGGTGAGAATGAATAGTAGAGTTGGTTGAATCCTGTCATAAATGATGTACCTGAATCAGTATTCATTAGCTGATTGTCACGAATTTCTCTGAGTAATTGAACTTGTGGAGCCATCTCTGTTCCATATGTTGCAGTTGCAATAAGACAACCACCACCTTCTGAATTATCAACAATCATACACATCCCATCAACCAAATCAGTTCCTTCTCCACATTCGCCAAATTCTGGCTCTTCAAATTCTGGCTCTTGAATCCCCACAGCATCATAAATTGTGATATTTGGATATGTCTCATCAAACCACTTTTTGTAAGTTCCCTCGTTATTGTATCTGTCAATATAATATTGAGGATCCAAATCTGGATCAACAAATGGTGCTAATTCTTTAGGCTCCTCCAAACCTACTGCCTGATAAATTGAATCATACTCTGGAAAATTCTCATCAAACCACTTTTTGTAAGTTCCCTCATTATTGTATCTGTCAACATAGCTCTGTGGATCTTTTGTTTTATCAACAAATAGAGCTGGAATTTGTAATGGCTCCTCCAAACCTACTGCCTGATAAATTGAATCATACTCTGGAAAATTCTCATCAAACCACTTTTTGTAAGTTGCCTCATTATTGTATCTGTCAACATAGCTCTGTGGATCTTTTGTTTTATCAACAAATACAGCAATTCCTAATTCTTTTGGTTCAGTTTGCTTTGGTTCTGGTTCAGTTTGCTTTGGTTCTGGTTCAGTTTGCTTTGGTTCTGGTTCAGTTTGCTTTGGTTCTGGTTCAGTTTGCTTTGGTTCTGGTTCAGTTTGCTTTGGTTCTTGATATGCTTGCTTAACAGTGATTGTGACATTTTCTTTATCTTCCTGACCTCCTTTATTTGCAATTACATCGAAATTATAAGGCACATCTTGAATATTTCCATGAGATTTTGATGGAGTCCAAACAAATTTTCCTGTCTTAGAATCTATTGTAGCACCAGAAGGTGCATTTTTCAAACTATATGCCACATCAGTAATAGAACTATCAATAAGACTAGCTGTAAAGGTAATTGTTTTTTCTACCTCTACCAATTTATCTCCAATTGTTTTTAATTGTAATACAAAATCAGGAACTTCTGCAACTCGTTCTCCGTCATATTCTAAATTCAAAATCATTCCATCTTCAACTTTTTGGGTTGATGTAAATGCAATTGCCTCATAAACCCCTTTAGAGGTAAAAATATCCTCAACCAATCTGGGAATGGTAGAAAATGTTCCATCTTCATCTGATGCGGGATCTCCCAACAATGTTATTGTGTCTCCGTTTCTTTTGATAACCACTGAAACTTGTTGTAGTCCATCTTCTTCAATTCCTACAAATTCAATCTTTTCGTCATTTGTGTAAAATGATTTCTCAAGAGATAATGATTTAACATCTGCATAGGATGGAGTTACAATTACAAGTGAAATTCCAAAAACTATCAATAGTGCTAGTTTAGTTAACATGCTGAACCCTTGAGTGACACCCATTTAAAAAATACGTATAATTTCTTCTAGGAAATTACAAAGAAATATTCACCAAACTCACAAATCAAGCAAAAATCTCATATAAACTCGGTCATTTGTTCTAATTTCCATGTCGTGAAATGTTGGAGCCTTTATCTCGACCTTGAAATTATGCTTATGGACATCAAGTGGCTCTCCATATGCTGTTGCATTAATTTTATAGCCACCATTTTCCTCGATATCAAACTCAATCCTCTTGATTGCAAATCCTTCAGTAATTAGAAGAAATGGAATCTCTTCAAGCCAGCTGAAAAGAAGATAACGTAAATCTTTTCCATTGGCAATGAATTCTTTCTTGTCTTTCTCTTCAACTTTATCTTGATCAAGTGTAAGATTAATTTCTGCTTCAGCTGCTACAGCAAATGCCTCTTTGATGTCTTTTGCAGTAACTTCAATTATTGCATCAGTCGCATGATCTAAAAAATTATAACTCAATTGTATTTTTAGAAAACTTTCTGATTATTAATCTAGTCTTTTTTGTACAACATATAACAAGAGAAAATATTCTTTTATGAATTCATTTGAAAAGAAACAGATCTTTGACCGTATCGTTTTAGGATTTGATTTATTGTTTCTATTAATGTAACAATTTTAGGATAATTTGTATTTATCAAATCCTTTTTAATGATATTCAGATAATATTTTTTTTGTTTTACTTCACGTAGTTTTTTTGTTTTTGATGCATCATAATTTTTCAAATCACTCAAGTTTGCTGAAATATCACAAAGTTTGATTAGTTTTGCATCAAACGATGTTTCTTTGAGTTGTATGCGGTATGCATTTTCTCTTTTTTTTCTTGGTAATGTTTTGTCTTTAGTCAAGGATGACACAATCACTGCAATTCTATTTCCAAATTGTTCATACAAATCATCAAAATTGATATCCGTGTCTTCAATAATGTCATGAAGCCATCCTGCACAAAGAATCTCTTCATCAACCACACCTAAACTCTTGAGTCTGTTAACTACATCTTCTAGATGCTTTGAGTACGTAGTGCCATCTTTTCTAAACTGTCCTGCATGTTTCGTTTTTGCAAGTAATTCTGCACTTTTTACTAATTCCAATATTTATTCCTCATGTGGTAAAATTTGTATTATTCATGCTAGGTATAGATTATTACTCTTTATCATCCATTTCCATAATTCCAAACGTGTTACTTTTAGTATCAGTACACTGCAAACCATCCCATTTTTGGAATTGCCATTTTTGGAACAATTATCTGCACGCATTTTTCTATATCTTATCATTCTGAAAAAATTTCAGTATTTTAAAATTGGATACCTTTTGAAATGATTTGATGAAAGCTGCTTATTTTGATGGAAACAAAATAGCTTTTGAGCAAAATTATCCAGAACCAAACTCTGATGAAGCATTAGTTAGAGTAAATCTGGCAGGAATTTGTGGAACTGACTTGGAGATTCTAGATGGATACATGAAGTACCATGGAATCTTGGGTCATGAATTTGTTGGAACCGTAGAAAAATCTGAAAATTCTGAACTAGTTGGGAAAAGAGTTGTGGGTGAAATTAATGTTGGGTGTGGAGTTTGTAGTTCTTGTAGACATGGAATGTCTCGCCATTGTCCTAACAGAACAGTTCTTGGAATTTTAAAAAGAAATGGAGCCTTTGCAGAATTTGTCTCACTTCCAGAACAAAACTTGCACGTTTTACCTGATTCTATTAGTGATGAGCAAGCTGTGTTTGTAGAACCACTAGCAGCTGCATTTGAAATCAAAGAACAAGTGAGACTTGATCCACAATGGAATATTGCAGTGATAGGTGATGGGAGGCTAGCGCAATTAATTTCTCGAGTCTTGAAATTATCTTGTTCCAATATTACGTGTTTTGGCAGACATCAAAACAAACTCCAAAGTTTGGATAAACTAGGAATAAAAACAAAGATTGGAATTGAATCTTTAGATGAATTTACTTTCGATCTAGTGGTGGAAGCCACTGGAAGTAATTCTGGATTTTCTGATACTATGAAATTGGTAAAACCACGTGGAATTGTTATTTTAAAATCAACTATTGCATCAAGAGAAAATCTTGATTTGACTCCTGCAGTAGTCAATGAAATAACATTGATTGGCTCTCGTTGTGGATTGTTTAAACCAGCAATAGATGCATTAGCCACAGGAATGGTTACAGTTGATGACATGATTGATTCCACATTCCCTCTTGAGGAATTTCAAGAAGCAATAATTCATGCAAAAAAACCTGATACGTTAAAGGTATTTCTAAAACCATAATTTGAACTATAATCTCATCTAAAACTGGTTTTATTCTAAGGGAAAATCAATCTCACAAATTGTACATTTGCCTCTTTGACCATTGTATCTCTCTTCAAAATATTCAATAATTTCTGCGCTGCATATCCAACAAGTAACTTCCTCATCTTGCTCTTCCACACATATAGATGCCATCCATCACTTTTATCCATGTTCCTAATATGTGACAAAAATTCCAATCTGCAATAATTTTTGCAAAGTTCGATAATAGAAATTTTTTATAAAATCCATCTAATGTTTTTTTAATCTTGTCAAAAAACAAGACCTTTGTAACTTGATTTTTTTTATCTAGTTATCTCAGAACTGTTGGTTTGTTGTAATACATAATTAGAAAATAATCAATCATGCTGTAATTCTGTTCCATTTTTTAAAATTGTCATGTAAAGTAACAAATTTGCTTAGGTTTGGACTCGTAAACTAATTTAGTAAGATTTCATTTGCAGAAGCAATTGGAGCCATTTGATTCATTTCTTGTTTGGATTGCAGAGTTTCTGGGGGAACATCTCTATGAGGGGATATTTCTGGCAGCCTTACTTGAGACTATAGTTCCACCTATTCCTACGCTTGCAGTATTTCCTACTGCTGGGTTCTTGGCGTTCCAACATGGTATGTCAATTATTGATCTCATTCCGATGATCTTACTTGGAGCAGGTGGTGCCACTATTGGGACATCTGCAATATATCTAATTGCGTTAAAGCTTGGTAGAATTGTTTTGATTCGTTATTTGCGATACGTCCGAGTATCTGAAAAAAAATTAGAACGAGTAGAGATTTGGTTTGAAAAATATGGGGACAAAGCAGTGTTTTTGGGTAGGATGGTTCCTGTTATGAGAGAAATGATTTCGGTTCCAGCTGGGTTATTAAAAATGAGAATTCCAAAATTTGTTGCATATACATTTGCAGGATCATGTGTCTGGTCTGCTGGAACAATTCTATCTGGATATTACTTTGGTGAAGCAATTGGACTTGGTACGAGTACAACTACATTACTACCGTAACTATTGAAATCATTCTATGAAAATTATCTTTTCTTGTTTGGAGAAATTCTAAATACCGTCTTTTGAAGAATCCTCGTTTAAAAATTTCCTAAGGTCTTTTGTCTTTTTTCTTCCCAAACTAATTCTCTCATTCCAAGTTGTATTCTCAAAGAATTTGCAGTTGCAGGACTGAATCCTTCATAATGATTATTTGTCATTACCATAGCCAATGGAATATCATGGATGTTTTGTAGTTTGTTTGCCCAGTTTTTGATAAGATCATTTTTATCTTTTGTAACTTTCCCAAATTCCGAATCCGGAATAGAGCGATCTCCAATTAACCTAACATAAAGAAAATTTGAAGTGACTGGCATTGGATTGTCAATCCCTACAACATCATTCCATACAAGACAATGTTTGTTTTGTTTTAGATATGATACTGCATCATCTGAAAACCACGATTCATGTCTTCCTTCAATAGGATACATGAAATCATCAGGCAAAATATCAAACAATTCTTCTAGTCTTGGTTTTGCCTCATCAAATGATAATGATGGCGGTAACTGCAAAACAAGTGCTGAAACCTTTTCGTGGATAGGAACAAGAGACGACAAAAATGAAAAAATTTCGGAATTTACTCTTTCCAGTCTCTTTTCATGCGTAATTACTGATGGAAATTTGGCTGTAAACCTGAAATGTCTCGGAGTGTCAGCATTCCACCTTCTTACAATTTCTTGGGAAGGTATTCTATAAAATGTAGAATTAATTTCAGTAATTTCAAAAATCTGTGAATAGTATTTGAGCCAATCTTTGCTCTTGAGATTTTTGGGATAAAATGTCCCAGACCATCCCTGATAGCTCCATCCAGTACATCCTATTTTGATATTCATTGTATTAATTGATTTTATTTTGTTTTTAAAAATTTGAAAGCTGACTATAGCGGCTTAACCTTTACACAGCCCTGCTGTATGCATAGACCGGTAAACAATCACCAGCATTCAGACAATAGGATATTGTGTCAGCTTTCTACATTACTATATACAGTTATTAGATAAAAAGTAGATCCTACATCTCAAATAATGCTAATTGTAGTTATTAGTATTCTAGTCAAATTTCTACTGATTGAAGGAATTTGTAACCTTAAACCAATGATTAAGAGATTTAGTAAAATCCAACCAAAATTTCAAAAATCAGTATTTAGAACATCTAATTTCCAGGCATTTGGAATGTTCTGAGAATAGTTTTGATTTAAAAATTTAATGGGTAATTTCTACTTGCAGATATGTTTAATCTAAAGAAAAAATCAAAATTCATTTACATCACAGATGTATTAAATGAAAGATCCTAAAACTAGATTATAATAAAGAGTAAAAAGACTGGAATTACTCTAACACGTGTTTGACACCAAAACAAAAAATTATATCTCTTGTGGGGTTGCAATTAGTTCTAATAATTAGTAGCTTTTTGACACTAGTATATCTTGAATCTGAGTGGTTTGAAATTGGAAATTCGATTGACTATGCAGGATTAAACAGATTTTTGACTGTCAATACAATGTTGGAAATTCGTAATCTTGATTTTAACTCTCAAGTTTTAGAAAAACCCGAATCACTTGAAATTTTAGAGGAAAATTTACTTTTAATCAAAGAGGGCGGGGAAAAAAATAATGATTTTGTAAAGAAATTACCCTCAGAATTAGAAGAAGATTGGAAAAAAATTTATGAAGATTATTTAACTTTTAAAAAAAGTATTTCAAATTTTTTAACATCCAATCCTGATGATCGATTGGAGTTACAGATTGAAGTGGATAATAACGGAAGGACTCTAATTCAAAATTCTGATATTCTTGTATCCAAAATAACTTTGTTTCTTGCAAAAATTGATACCTTTCTAATTAATCTTCAAATCGTATTCCTTTTAGTAAATACAATTGCTCATATGTTACTAGTTATTTTGATATTTAGAATTTTAAATAATTCTGCAAACGAGAAAATCGATTTAGAAAAATTTGCAATTATTGGCAAAATTGGAGCAAGCATTGCACATGATCTAAGAAATCCCTTAACTGCAATCAAAGGATCTTTTGAGATTTTGAAAATGGAAAGTCATAATATGGATGAAACGTTTGAAAAAAAACAATACCAAAAAATTGATGACTCTATTAAAAAAATTGAATATTTAACAAAAGATATTTTAGATTTTGCAAAAACTACAGAACTAAACAAAGAAAAAATCAGCTTTTTAAAACTTATCCGGGAGACAATTGATGAATTCATAATTCCGTCAACAATCAAAATCGACTTGCCTACACATGATTATAAAATACATGTCGATAAAATTAAATTTCAAAATGTAATTTCAAATTTAATAAGAAATTCATTAAATGAAATCAATGAGAATGGCAGCATCATCATTGATTTGCAAGAAAATGATGATAATGTTCTCTTTACTGTAGAAGACTCTGGAAAAAAACTTTCAGAAAAAGAATTGCCTAAAATTTTTGAACCTCTTTACACTACTAAACAAACAGGAACTGGTTTGGGACTAATGATATGTAAAAAAATAATAGAGCAGCATGGTGGAACAATCAATGTCTCTGTTAACCCTACCACATTCACAGTTTCACTTCCCAAAAATTGATTCTAAGGAATTTTATTTTTTAGGATAAAATTTTTCCGCTAATTCTCTTAGTTTTTCAGCAGAATATGGTTTTTCAATCAACTCTAATGCGTGCATGCTTTTAGCCTTCTTCCATTTTGAGAAATCTGCATGAGCAGTTATGAATATCACTTTTGCTTCAGGGAATTCTTCTTCAAGTTCAAAAAACGCTTGATAACCACTCATTTTAGGCATTTTTACATCAAGAAAAACTAATCCTGGCTTATTTTCTCTATATTTTGAAACTGCATCTAATCCATCTTTGGCTTGAATTACGTTGTACCCAAAAAATTCCAATAATGTACTAGTAGTATCTAGAACAGCTTTATCATCATCTGCTACAAGAATTGTTCCTTTTTTATTCATATTTTGATACAAAGTTGGTAAAATTTAAACAATTGAAATCTCATTTACAATTTTTAAACGTTGTTTGTAGAATGTCTTTACCTCTTCAATGAAATCTGAAAACCACTCATTAAGTTCATTGTTCTTTTTTAGAATTTTTCTTAGATATTTTTGTGTGTCCTGATTTTTTGTTTTTCTTTTCAAATTTGGAAAATATAATAATGTGATAAAGAACCATAAGGAAATTAATTCTCCGATTTTTTCTTCATTAAATGATTCAGTAAGTGCATTTGATTTTATATTAAAATACGAAATTAGTTCATAGAATTTAACATTTTCAATTTTTATAATGTTGGGATTATCAAACAACAATCCTTTTCCAAGTAGTGAAATATTGTAAACATGTTCTCCAATAGTTGATTTTAATAAATCCCAATTACCAAAAACTAATGGAAGTATGACTTCGTAGTTTTTTGCAATTCTATCTATCTCCTTTTCATTGAAATCCATTACATCCAAGCAATATAGAATTCCATAAAGAGATAATCGATATTTGTTTCCTGGATTTCTTTTTGCAGTTTTACTGTCAACTAAAACAAGATTAAGATCTAATATTCCATTTGAATGGACTCCTCTATCAGTTCTTCCTAACAACAACCGTCTGTATTCTTTTTCTTTGGTACGAACCTTGTCATTATTTGTTGTAAATCTCACCTTTGCCATCTCCCAAGTTGTCATAGGTCCTTCTAAGGCAAGAACTCTTAGAATCTTCTGAACATTTTCACGGTGCTTTGATTTTGAGGCAAATTTTCCGTACAAATGATGTGATTGAGGACGAATATAGTATTTGTAAGATAACATACTTTGTGACTTGTCCAAATTAAGAATAACCATACCGCAAATGGTATGATATTTTTATATAAAAATTCGTATTTACATAAATTAGGTAATTAAGATGGCTCAAAGAATAACTGTGTTATTGCAAGATGAGATTGTCAAAAAGCTTAGATTAAAGCAGGCTAAGATGATTCAGGATTCTTCAGAAAGCATTAGTTTCTCTTATGTAATTAATGAACAATTGCATAAGGGTTTAACAAAGTAAATTTTACTTTAAGAATTTACTAGATTTTGACAAATTCGTTATCTATCATCCATTGAATGCTTTTGAAATATTCCTCATCTGATATTAATCCCTGACTCCACCATCCTGCATCTTTTCGTAACCATGATGGCAATTGTTCATCAGAATCCCCTTCAGACATTATTCCAAATGGAATTGTGATGATGCCTCTTTGTATATGGTATTGAAGACCTGACAAATATTCCTTATCTGAAATCTGATTTAATGACCACCACTTTGCGGTTTTTTTAACCCATTCAGGAATCTTAAAAACCGTTTCAACGAAATTCTTGTCATCTCCAGTTCTGCACTGTCTTGGATATGACTCCATTATGGGATTTCCAGCTTTAACACACTCTTCAAAACTATTGATTTCATTTATTGGTGCGATTCTAAGAATTTTATCATCGTTGGGATTTGGAAATCCCCTGCCGTCCTTATTGCTTGTAAGAACATACAATAACCCATCCGGGCCTGTTTGCACATCCCGTAGTCTTCCAAACTCATCTTGGAATAGTTTCTTGTGGGATAGCACCAAATTATTTTCAAGATCAAAATCTATCATATGCAGATGACTTCCTCTGAGTGTTGCAACAAAATATTTTCCAGTCCATTCTGGAACTTTGTCTCCATGGTAGAATTCTGCACCTGATGGTGCCCATGTGTCCTCACCTGTATGCAGAATTGGCGTCTGCAAACCATCTGCTGTCTCATCACCAATTATATCTGGCCACCCATAATTTGTGCCTGGAATGATCACATTGATCTCATCATGTGCTATTCCTCTCCATCCTGATGGCCCATGTTCTGTTGCAACCAGATTTCCGGATTTATCCCAATCAATTCCTTGAGGATTTCTATGTCCTAACGAGTAAACAGGTGAATTTAAGAAGGGATTGTCATCAGGGATTGTTCCATCAGAATTGATTCTGAGAATTTTTCCTCCTAAAGAATTCAAATCTTGCGCTAGTTTTGGATCTCCAGCTTCTCCTGTTGTGATGTATAGTTTCCCATCTGGTCCAAACTGAATTCTCCCACCGTCATGAAATGGTCCGCCAGGAATTCCATCTAGTAATATTTTATCTTCAGTTAACATTCCGTCTACAAGCTGAAATCTAACAAGTTTGTTTATTGTTGATAAAAATTCGTTATATGTATAATAGATATAGATGAAATTATTTTCTTCAAATTTTGGATCTACTGCCATCCCTAACATTCCACCTTCCACTCCGCTAACCCCAAGTGACAGTAACGGTTCTTCTAACAATTCCCTATCTTGAATAATCCTGAGATGCCCATTTCTTTCTGTAAATAATATAGTTCCATCAGGTAACCAATCAATACTCCAAGGGACAGTGAGGTTATCAGCTACTGTTTCTACCTTAACTCCAAGATCTTGATACTCTTGAGCAAAGACTGTAGGAATTGTAAATAAACAAATTACAAAAATTATTCCTATCATTGGATATTGCATACTATTTTTACAATGATTGTAGATAAATAATTAGGCATTTGGCTGACCTTGATGTTGACCTTTCTCACAAGAATCACAAATCTCTTTGATTATTGATTCAACTTTATCTGCGTCATTTTCAAACTCAGCTTCTGCTATGGCATTTTCTTCTTCATACCTGTGACCAAATTCCCTTATTTCATTTGGGCAATCACATTTGTTACATTTACATCTCTTCACATTTTTCCAGATACTGCAACTCATCTAAGTATTTGTTTTAAAATCTACAATATTGATTTATTATGAAATGAGAAACGAGGTATGCTGGAAAACTACGAATTCTAGATGCTTCCATCTTTTTTCGTGTTTTCCTTCTTTTCTATCTGTCTACCTCCTCAAATTTCTCCTTTTGAATTTCGGCAGATATGATAGACCTCGTCAGTGTATCTCCCTAAAAATAAAATTTAAAGTATTCCCAGAGAAATCTTAAGATTTATTCATTTTTTATAAAATAACAATACATTTGTACACTGATTTATAGTATGGATCGTTTTCTAATGTTGATTTAACAAAATATTCCCGTCTATTGCATGGTTGTGTTAAATACACAAAAATACACCTGATCACATATGTCTGAAGAGAAATTCTCAATTGAGGATATCAAAAATAAAATCAAAGATATTTTGGCTGAACCTGAAATTCGATTTTGTGGCTTGATTGATTGCAAAGGGGAATTGATTGCAGGTGATTTTAAGGAAGGCGTTGTTCCTTTTGAAAATGACGCAAGACGCAGACAGATATTTCAAGAATTAGCACACAGAATCGCAAATAGAAAAGGATTTGATGCAAATTTGGGTCGGGTCAAATACTCTTCTTCTAGGAGGGAAAAGGTCGTGATGATGAGTTTTCCTTTTGGAAGGTATATCTTAATGATCATTGCAGAGCCAAGCGTAAACATCGATAAGCTTGCTTGGAAAATAATTTACAAGTTAGAGCATCAATGGTCTGAATTTCATGGACTGTAAAGAATAAAAAAGATTATACTTTTTTGAGTTATTTGTACATTGTTTGCAATCCCTAATGATAACCATGGTAAATATTGAAATCAATGTAGAACATACATGTTGTTTCATGATGAAGAGTTAGATGAAAAAGATTTACAAAAGTTTTTTGAGAAATTAGATTCTAAAACTATTGATCAAATCCAAAAACTGTATGAGAATGCTGATTGAAAAAAATCTTAGAGTTTGATATTTTCACTAGCCTACGATTTCCCTTGCAATTCTGTCATGGCAAGAACACTTGCAAAATCTGTAAAAATCCCCGTCATGTTCTGAATTGCATGTTGAACAACCATTACCTGTTGCCATTTTAGCAGTATGAGCATACTCGATATTTTTATTTTTCGCTAGAAACCATTATTTCAAATTAGAGTTAATTTTTTGGCCTTTGCAAAGACTGCAGACCACTGAATCCAGGTTAATCGTCCTGTCTGTGTATTCTGCTTTGAAGGGTGATACGATGTTAGGATCTGAATTGTGTCATGTTGGAATAGTTTGTTGTGCCCAAATTTTTCAGGTTTTATGTTATACAACCTGCATGTGGTATCATATGCTATTTTTCCAAGGCAAAGAACTGTTGTGATGTTTTTTAGAATTTTTCTTTCTTGCTCCAAGAACCCAAAACAAGTGTTCCTCTCCTCTCTGGTTGGTTTGTTTTGAGGTGGCGCGCACCTAACTGCTGCAGTAATGTATGCGTTTTTGAGAACCATCCCATCACTGATGTTCTGACTAGTAGGAATTGACGCAAATCCGTGCTTATGCATTACTTTTGCCAGCCAGTCCCCTGACGAATCTCCTGTAAACATTCTGCCGGTTCTATTTCCGCCATGTGCAGCTGGAGCTAAACCTACGATGAGTAATTTTGCATTAACATCACCAAATCCCGAGAGAGGCTTTCCGTAATATTTCTCATCCTTGAATCGTCTTACCTTGTTTTTTGCAACATCTCTGATGTATGTTGATAATCTTGGACATTTCTTACAGCTTGCAATCTTTTTGTTCAGTGATTCTATTGGTTCCAACTAGATTGAACTGGATAAATTATGTTAAAAATCCTATTGAGTATCATATTCGACAAACCAAGACTCTATGTTTCCCCTGCTGTTTGAATAATGATAAACAATTCCATGTGGAAGTTTTGTCTGTCCAATTAATTTCATGATGTTTCCTAGTGTTTTTGTTTGACAAAATTTGTGCTCAAATACTACACCTGCTCGGGATCTTTATCTAGGTTAATCCCGATTGACTGAGCCCACTTTGTTATATGTTCTGCAAAATCTATTTCTTTTTGAGTAAACATGGAGAAATTATCCTAAAAACAATAAAAGAAATTACTACCAACTTGTCCATCGTTCAGAAAAAACATCTCTGATCTCAGGCACTGACTTGCAAAAAATTTGCTTATCAGTAATAATACTTGCGATGTTCTTATCCAATATTCTTTATATGCAAAACTGATAACGTTTTACAATGAAAAGTACACAACTTCTAAGCGTTGTTTTATCACTAATCATGGTATTTGGTGTACCTGTAGGTTCTACATTTGCAGAAATGGATAATGATGATTCAAACAAGGAAGATTTTGACGATGACAGAAATGAAAACAATGACGATGAAAGAGACAATGATGAAACAAGAGACGATGATGATGACCGTGACAAACATGATGATCTTGAAGACAGACTAGAAGATTTTTGCAAGATGACTGCTGATGAGAAGGACGCATTATTTGCTGACCATCCAAGAGTTGCACAATTTGAAGACAGATTGACAGATTATTGTGAACTATCTGACGATGAACGAGATGATGCAATTGAGGACTTTATTGAAGAATACTTCCCTGAAACAAGAGACTATGATCTTGATGACATGCTAGACAGATACTGTGAGATGACTGATGAGCAAAAACAAGATTTCCTCTCAATGCATGACAAACCTGATGATCATATTGCTAAAGTCAATGCGTATTGTGAACTAGATGAAGATGAGCGTGATGCGTACATTGAGCAGCATGAGGATGAATTTAGAAAACAACATGGCAAAGACATGCAAGGCAAGCTAGAACGATACTGTGAAATGTCTGACTCAGGCAAGAGAGAATTTTTGTCTGAACATGACAAAACTGCTGATCATGCAGAGAAAATGAACACGTATTGTGAACTAGACAAAGACGGTCGAATAAACTTCATTGAAGAGCACAGAGATGAATACATGTCTCATATGAAAGACAAGATGTCTGACTACAAAACAAAACACATGATGTTAGTCGATGAAATGAAAGACAAGCAAAAACAAGCCCGTGACCACAACGACTATTCAAAATACTGCAAAATGTCTGAAGGCCAGCGTGTCATGGAAATTGACGATCCAGAGAAATTAGAAAGAATCTCTAATTGGTGTGAGATGAGTTCTGAAGAAAGGAAAAATTTCAACAAGGAACATCATGACGCTGCAATGGATTTCAAAGAAGAACATCTTAATGCTGTAGAAACGATAAAAGAAAAACGTGAACTCTCTCCGCGTCTAAAAGAGATGATCATGGACAAGTATGACATCACAGACGAGAGAATGGATGAAATCAAGATGAAATACAAGGACAAACACGGTGACCTGACTGACAAGAAAAAGTCTGAACTCAAAATAAAGTTCAAAGACCACCTGTCTTCGATCAAAGTTAAAATGTCTGATGAGCACAAGTCTGCAATTCATGACAGAGTAGCAGAGATGAAGGCATTCAAGGCAGAGCTTCGTGAAAAGGCATCTGACCTTACTGATGACGAAAAACAACAACTTAGAGAAGAGTTCATCCAAAAGGCAAAAGATATGCAATTAGCATGGATTTCACCCCGTACACAAATTACTGCAGGCATTGATGCTGCAGAAGTTGAGTGTCGTGAAGGATTCAGTCTTGTAATGAAAGCATCAAACGGAGTGCCAATGTGTCTCAAAGCAGACACTGCTCTTAAGATGATAGATAGAGGACTAGTAGTTCCTTCTAACTAATTTTTCTTTTTTATTATTTTTACGTATTTTTGAGATAGGAACATCTTGTTCAGGTAAACCATGCATTATCTGGTTCAAATTTGATTGGGAGCACAACGTGTGTGGGGATATAGTTAAGGCGATGATTTTAACACCCACGTGGAATAAAAAATTGTGTTTAGATAAAATAATAATTATTTTAATTATAGTTTTAATGTTTAGAATAATTAGAAACAGCTAATTAGGCAAATCTAATTTTCGTATTATTTTTAAATCACTTTATACATACTATGTTTCATGGAAAATAAACCCTGTAAAATTTGCAACTTTGACCTTGAAGTAGAAAAGAGATGTAAATTCTGTAACGAGCCAACAAGATTGTTCTGTCATACTTGTGGGATAATGGCAGAAAAAAGAATACATCCCGCATGCATGGTAATAGATGTAAATACGATGTTGGTACAATCTCATTCCCACTAGAATTATTTTTTTTAAGGGAGGGTGTTTTACAGTATATTATATGATGTCTACACCACCTAAATCAAAAGAAGGAGACGAGATATGTCCAATATGCAACAAGGCAAAAAGCAAACACATACCAGAAGAGATGCTTGCATATTCTCGCAAGATAGAAGAATCCCAAAAAAACATCAATGAGAAATCATAATAATTTAGTGGCATATCCCGTTTCATCACGATTTGTCTATTCTTGAAAAAAGACTAAAGATAGTCTCTATGATGAATAACACTGATTTAGTATTGCCAGTAAACATGTACAAAAAGATAATGTAAAACATGTATGGAAAATGTAATGAATGTGGAAAAAATATGTGGACTGATGAGATCACCCCCTGCTCAGACAAGTATTTTTTTGTAGAGATTAAAGACAGTAAATCCATCAGTGGAATACCTGTAGAAACATGGGATGATGAAAAAACTCTCCTTGGGTTTTACAAAATTTGTGGATCATGATTTTGAATCTTTTGTTTATATCTCATTTCACATATTTGTAACAATTTATCAGTTATATGCGAAAAAATTATATTATGTCATGTATATTACATTAATTCGGTGAATAATGAATGTGGTTTGATGAACCTTTCGAAGAATTTCGAAGAATGTCTGACCGCTTTTTTAACACGGATGACATCTTTGGAAACAACTGGTCTGGAGACAGACAGCAAACTGTAGGTCCATACTATTATGGATATACAATGACAGTCGGACCTGATGGAAAACCCGTTGTAAAGGAATATGGTAATGTAAGACCAACTAGCAGCATCAATAGTAATGCGTTGACCTCTGGAACCAAGGAGCCATATGTAGATGAGGTACTTGATGAGGAAAACAGGATTCTGAAGCTCGTAGCTGAGATGCCAGGAGTTGAAAAATCTGACATTCAGGTTTCAATACAAGACAAATCAGTCTCCATCAAAACAGGTAACGCAAACAGAAAGTATGAAGCGCATGTACCACTAAAGTACAATGTGGACGAGAATTCCACCAAGGCACAATACAAAAATGGAATACTAGAGTTGACATTCAAACTTGCCGAAGAAAAGCCAAAAGGCAAGCTTGTCTCAGTGGAATAATCTTGAGGTGAAAAAAGATGAGAGAACAACAATCATCTGTCTCAAAGATAAAGGAATCTGTCAGATCCTCCCTTGAGAAAATATCCTCATTTCCAGAGGATACAATAAGTAAGTGGAGGATAGGTAGAAGAAACTTTCCATGAGGTGATATAACGTGCAAAAACAAAATAGACAAGAAAAACGGATGGATGGCAGATAGGCAAATGTTACACAATATAAGTTCCAGCATAAATCAAAGAACAGCGATTCAACCTGCAAGGAGAGGAAGAGTCATCTTTCCTTCCTTTTCTTTCATCAAGAGAAAATTGTACGGTATGTGTCACCAGTGTTTTAGCAGCAACGTAGAAATTATTTTGAATGAAGACGATGGCACTACAGTATGTAATGATTGTTTGAAGAAAAAGGAATACCATGTGTGATTGATATGAGTCAGGAAATCACAGCATTAACAAATCAAGTACAAAGGAGAATTGTTTATGGATTTTTTAGCGAAAAAGAACAAAGAATGATTCCATTTATTATGATTCACAACCAATCCCGTCCTTGTAAGCATCAAGTCTGGTGGACTGGATGGAATACAAGCTTGGATATAATACATCACAATTATTTTTTATCTGTTCAGGAGTTTTAACTGGAATCTATGATTCCGAAACAGAATTTACACATCCATGCTTTTGGGCCCATGATTCCTTTCCAAACTCGCTTGAATCGCAAAATCTGTCCTGCAAATATCCCAAATTAGCATCTAGCAGCTCTGAATTAAGATTAACACCATTACATGTTACCACACCAACCATTCTGCCATAACTCCCAAGAATCTGCTCATCATCCTCATCTACTAAAACTTTAGATCCTACAGGACAAATTGTTTCTATGAAGTCCCTGGACTCCTTGCCCTCAAGCGTCTTTAGTTCAGGAGACGTAGACAGTGCAAATCTGACTGATTGATCATCGACTATGATTGTGTCTCCCTCTACAATTCTGGTAACCGTGCCAACAAAACACTGCGCATCACCATAGCAATCCGACGATGACTGTAAGTTTCCTTGGATAGGCTGTGACTCTATATCCCCAGAAGTCTCCCTCTCCAATTCCTCAAAATCAAATGACGAGTGACCCCCGCCGCCTATTGCGACCATTAAAAGCACTACTGGCACACCTACACCTAACCCAATAATGAAATCTTTTCTCATGTTTCTAAAATAGTTCTCCAAACCTGGACATATTAGAATATGGTTTTTTAAAAAAATCTATCTCGTTCCAAACTAGTCTTACTCTGCTGTTATCTGTATTCATCTCCACAGTCACCAATTGCCTCAAACAAATCATTTGATTTTGCAGTAACTGAATTAATCAATGAAATGTCTTCTTTATCCAATTTCACATCAAAAACTTTGGCATTGTCATTTCTGTGGTTAACAATTCCAAGTCTTGCACCAACAATTACTCCTGCAACCTGAGGTTTATCCAATACAAATCGAGTAGCAACATTTGCAATACTGCATTGATGTTTTTTTGCAATTTTCTCCATACTATACAGTAGTTCTTGAAATAATTCCCATCCTCCCCAAACATCGATCATGTTCTTATATTTTTGCAGACTGGAAGTTGTAAGTTCTCCTCTATGTGGTTCATCTAAACCTAAATACTTTTCAGAAAAAAATCCTCCTAACAATGTTCCATATGTTAGAATCTTTATTCTGTTTTTTACAAAAAATGGAATCATGAGTTTTTCTGGTCTTTGATCTAAAATAGAAAACTGAACCTGGTTTGATACTATTTGAAATCCGTTTTCTATCATTATTCTGATTCGTTCAGTATCAAAGTTTGTCAATCCTAAATGTCTAATTTTTTGCTCGCTTTGCAATTTTGACAAATGGTGTAGTGCATCAAGATAGCTAGAATCATTATAATCCCACCAGTGAAACTGGAGAAGATCAATGCAATCAGTATTCATTTTTTTTAGTGACTGTTCAATATAGTATGTAACAATACTGTTACTAATTGGACCCGGATTTGGAACAAATTTAGTTAGTGCTTGTGATTGATCTTTGTCAATTTCCTCCCTGAATTCACCAATCAATGATTCTGCAGGACCGTAAATGTCTGCCAAATCCCAAGTTGTAAATCCTGAATTATGATATTCTATCATGTCTGTAATTGCAGAATTCCTGTCAATCTGACCGTGGCCTCCTGCAACTTGCCACATTCCATTTAGAATTCTACAAATTTCCAAATCTTTTGCAAGAACTGTTCTTTCGATCATCACAAAAGTCCTAGAAAAATCTCTTTAAAAATAACTCGTTTTTATCTAATCCTGTATTCTAAGTAGTAATGACACTTAATTCACAAACACATTTTTCTCTTTTGCCACATCTGGGACAATTACAATCGCAATTTAGTAATGGAGCATTGCATCCATCACATTTTGTATACTCTGCAAAGTCATCTCTCAAATCATTTATCAAATGAATTAACCCTGTTATGGAACTTAACTGTAACAAAAAAATTACAAACACTCATTTGACTTTTGATAAATTATCAAACACATGTGAATTATTTTCTTAATTATTATACAAATTTAAAATCAAACTCAAGTGATATATTATAAAATGAATTAAGAGATTTTTTCAAAATGTATCCATAGTCTTTGAATAATAACTTTAAGTGTGAAGTGAGTTTGCCTTGATTATGGGACAGCTAAACGTTGCTGTAATAATAAAACTTGAACCAGATTTTTCTGAGGGTAATGTAAGTTACAATCCAGATGGGACATTAAATCGAGCCGAAACAAAAAATACACTGGGTCCCCACAGTGAAATTGCAGCTCATGCAGCTTTTTTTGCAAAGGTAATGTATGACGCAAAAATTTCGATTGGAACAATGGGTCCACCAATCGCTGATTTGGCATTACAGCAAGCTCAACAAATCTCTGATGCTGAAGAACTTCATTTGTATAGTGACAGATTATTTGCAGGAGCTGATACTTTGGGAACTGCAGAAGTTCTAAAAACTGGAATCCATAAGATGAAAGAAAAAATGGATATTGTTTTTTCAGGACACAGAGCATCTGATGGTGAAACTGGACAGACAGGACCGCAAACTGCTTGGAAACTAGGATTTACTTTTCTTGGAAATGTAGTTAGCTATACTGTAGATGTGGAAACTAGAACAGTCCATGCAAAACGTCTGATCAGCTTACAAGGAACTCCAGATGTACTAGAAGAAATCGAAGCGCCTCTCCCAGTATTCATATCAATAGATCCAACATACAAATCTAGTTTTAATAAAATATCATACCGACTCGCATTTCATAAATATAGAAAAGAAGCAGCAGAGCGAGCTGAAAAGTATAAAGATTATTTTACAATGTTCAATGCTCAAGAGTTAGGAGTGGATGAAACATTGGTAGGATTACCTGGTTCTCCAACTATTGTATATAAAGTTGAAAGGGTCCCCAAGTCTACTGCCACAAGACACGCAGAAATAATCGATGGTTCAGATCCTGAACAGATTAAAAAAGTGGTAACAAAAATGAAAGAAGCACTAGCTGCCATGGTGATAAAATAATGGCAGAAAAATTTAGACACCTATATGTTGTAATTGAACATGAAGATGGGGAATTTCTTCCTGTCAGTCTTGAGATGATTGGAGAGGCCAGACGTCTTATGGATGATTTTAACTCTAAATATTCTTCAAAAGAAAAAGTAGTTGCAGTAATGTTGGGACATAACATAAAGGATGTCTCAAAAAAACTAATAGAGTACGGCGCTGATGCAGTAATTTATTCAGATAATCCAGAACTAAAAGATGTCAGAAATACCATTTACACCAAGGTTATTAGTCAGATTGCGCAGGATACTAAAACTTTGGGTGAGGTTGAAATAGAATATGCCTCTGATATTCAAAGACCTAGATACATGTTCTTTGCAGCAGACAGTATCGGCAGACACCTCTCATCTACTGTTTTAACTGAACTTGAATCAGGTTTAGCATCTGACATTAATCAACTTGTAATTGAAGACATTGAAATGTCTCACCAACAAAAAACTGCAGGTAAAAAGGAAATCTATGCAAAAACTCTAGAGATGTACAGGCCTGACTTTTCTGGATTCTTGTGGACTACAATTCTTTGTCTTGACAATCGTAATCCATCTTTTCCACGAGATTATCATCCGCAGTCTTGTAGTATCATCCCTGGCGTCTTTGAGCAACTTAAACCAAATTCATCTCGTGCTGGAAAAATAATTGGGTTTACTCCAACTATAGATGCTCAAGATCTTAAAGTCAAGATACTTAGCCGTCAAATAATTGAAAGCGAAGTTGATTTTGAGACTCCACGAACAATAGTGAGTTTTGGCAGAGGAATTAAAGAAGAACCAGAACAAAATATCAAATTAGTGGAACAATTGGCAAAAGAACTAAACGCAGAGATTGGAATCACTTTACCAATATCAAAAAAACCATTTCCGGTAAGTTCAAGCTTGGATTCAAAATACATGATTCCAGATAGAGTGATTGGAACTAGTGGACACAAAACAAGTGCTATGTTATACATTGCAGCAGGAGTTAGCGGTGCAATGCAGCACGTATGGGGGATGAAAGATTCTGGGTTTGTTGTGGCAATTAATCCTGATGAAGATGCCCCAATAAAAGATGAGTGTGATATTTTCATTAAAGGGAGAATGGAGGATGTAATCCCTCTGCTAATTGAAGAAATAAAAAAACAGATACAAATTATGGAGACAGCATAATTTGGAAAAATACGATGTAGCCATAGTTGGTGGAGGTTCTGCAGGACTAGCTGCATTAAAACAATTGTCAAATCTTGGCAAGCAAGCAATTCTCTTAGAGGCAGGTTCTAAGATTGGTTCAAAGAATCTCTCTGGAGGAATTCTTTACTCAAAAAAACCACAAAAAGGCCATGTTGCAAACGTCGAAGATGTATACGAAAGTTTTCTAGATGATGCACCTTTTGAGCGTAAAATTACCAAATACATTCTACATTCAACATCAAAAGATAAGGTCTACTCGATGGATCTTACAGCAGCTCATGAATACCAATCAAATTTTGGATATTCTGTTTTACTAAACAAGCTCAACTCCTGGTTTGCAAAACAAGCAATAGAAGCCACTGAAAAACTTGGTGGGGGAATAATTCCCGGTGTACATGTAAAATCAATTACTTGGAATGAATCCGGAAATGCAATAATTCAAACTGATGAGTTAGATGAATTTGAAGTAAAGGCAGTAATTGCAGCTGATGGTGTAAATTCAGAAATTGCAGATATAGTAGGTGCAAGACCAAAGTTCACACCAACTCAGTTGTATCAGGGAGTTAAAGTAATTATAAAACTCCCTGAAGAAATTATTGAAAAAAGATTTGGGATCTCGTCAGATGAAGGTGCTGCACATCTCTTTGCTGGAGATGTCACTCTCAATCATATTGGTGGAGGATTCCTCTATACAAATTCTAATACACTTTCAGTTGGCGCAGTATATCATTATCACTCTCAATTAGAAAATCCCACTGAACCATCTACATTAATTGATGCGTTATTGAAAAATCCAATGATCAGTGAATTCATCAAAGATGATGTCCCAATAAAACCAAAAATTGATAAAAACTTGCCACAGGAAGAACAGCTTCGGGTTCGTTTCGCAGTAGCTAAGCAAATTAAAAACTGGAATGAAATCCGCACATCATATCTTTCCTCTAGTGGAAGGCAGAGTCTAATTGATTCAGGGAAATACAAAACTGATGAAGATATCAAAATTAGACTAGATGGAATTGAAAATCAATTAACAAAGTTAGGAGTGTCTTTTAGCTCAGATTATGTTGAAGCAGAATATGGCGCAAAGTTAGTTCCAGATGGAAAGAGATGTAGGATGCAAAAACCCTTCTTCAAAAATATCTTATTTGTAGGAGATGCAGCAGGCAGAGGTATCTTTGTTGGTCCAAGAATTGAGGGTCTTAATGTTGGAATTGATGATGGTGTAAGGGCTGCCAATGCAGTAGCAAGAGCAATTGACAAAAATGATTTCTCAGATAATTCTCTTGGAGAGTATTATTCCAAAGAGACAGAAAATAGTCCGTATACTGCTGATATGAAGCAGATTGACAAGAATTATCTAAAGATTTTCCTTGATGCAACAAAAGACATTCCAAAAGATCTCATTGGTGCACGCTATGGTCCAATCTTGAAAATGATGTCAAGTGAAAAACTTCGAGGAATTGCAGTCAAATTTGCAAATATTCTAGGCTATGAGAAACTGCTTCCAATGATTGAATCAGAAGATACGTATGTCAAAATTCCAATTCAGTTAGCTGAACGTTTGGGGGATACAATATCTCAAACATATTCTCCAAGCATTCCGTCAATTGCAGATAGAATTGGAAATCTAAGTTACAATGATGATCATTCATCTCACATCAAGGTACTAAATCCTAAAAGTGAATTTATGAAAAAGATGGTCCTTCTTTGTCCTGCAAAATGTTACACAGAAGAGAGTGGAAATATCATTATACAACATGAAGGATGTGTCGATTGTGGGACCTGCTCACAAGAAACGGAATGGAGACATCCTCGTGGTGAAAAAGGAATTCATTACAAGTACGGTTAACCTAAGCTTTAATTTTTAATGTCCTTAATTCATTATAAGCTTCTTTCATTTTTATGTAAAAATCTTTTACAGTTGGGGGGAAAATAGAAAATGCAATGTAAAAGTCCTCAGCTTCATTTATGTATCTAGAAATTTTTGCATCGTTTGGATTTTGAGAAATAAATCTCATATTATTTAATCTATCACAAAGTTTTATGATCTTAACATCATAATCTGATTTTGTAAGTGTAATACAATAATCTAAAAATCTTGCAGTATGTCTTTCAGCTTCACTCTTACCATGATAGTTTTCTAATGGTTTGGTTTTCAAAGTATAACTTACATTGTATACGTATTCTCCAAATCTATGTCTAAAGTAAGCATCAAAACCATAAGATTTGGATGCATACAAGTCTAAAATTTTCTCATCATCCTCCATTATATCATGTAAGACAGATGAAACAATTTGAAGAGATGTAAGAAATTTATTGTTTGCATTATAATGACGAATTACATCAATTGTTACGGGCCAAATATGAGTTTCAAGAAAAGAGGTTTTTCCATCATCTCGTTTAAGATCTGAATGTACTTCCTCAGCTAAATCTATAGCGTTTTGAACGAAACTATCCACTCTGATATGAGCTTCATTTTCAATTATGGTCAAAAGTTCTTCTTTTGTTGCAAAAACATTTTCCATTACTAGTGTACGCCTTAATCATTCAAAAGTATGATCATCTATCGCATTTTGAGTCTATCGGATATAACAATCCTCAAATAATCACTAATTTTATTTTCAAAAAATAGTATAGTTTAGCATAATTATTACAGAAATATCTAAATCATAACCATCTAAGAAAGAATCATCTTGGAACTACCACGAGGAATGAAAGATTTTGAAGGTGCAGAAAATGCAAATATCGAGCATATACGATATCATTTCAAACAATTATCAAACCTATACGGATTTTCATTTATGGATCCATCCCCAATTGAACTACTGTCAACATTGGAGACAAAATCAGGTCCAGAAATTAGGAATGAAATTTACTATTTCAAAGATAAAGGGGATAGAGAAGTTGCATTAAGATTTGATTTTACAATGGGACTAACAAGATATGCTGCTTCCCAAAAATCCATGAAACTGCCAGCAAAACTTTCAAGTTTTGGTGGTGTATTCAGGTATGATGAACCCCAAAAAGGCAGATATCGATACTTTCATCAATGGGATATAGAGGTGTATGGGAAGTCATCCATTGAATCAGAGGCTGAAATCATTGAACTGACATCTAGATTGTTTGATTCACTTTTACTCAAAGGAATTACAATTGATATCAATCATAGGAATCTAGTCGAGTCTTATATTAACAAAATTTTCAATTCAAAAGATCCAGAATTAGTAGCTGATATCTTACGAGCAGTAGATAAAATTGCAAAAAAATCAAAAGATGAAATCCTAAAAGAATTTCAAGCAAAAGGATACAAAACAGAAAAGATTGAAAAGATTCTAGAGTTTTCACAAATTAAAGGAACTATTTCAGAAATTGAAAAAACATTTGATACTACACAGCTAGAGTCATGGGATGATCTTAAACAACTTTTTGAATCCCTTGAAAATAGAGGTGTATCTAATGTTAGAATAAATTTTGGTATAGTTAGAGGATTGGATTACTATTCGGGAATTGTCTTTGAAGTATTTGATAAAAATTCTACACTGGGGGCATTGGCTGGTGGCGGAAGATATGATACCTTAACTAAAGCATTTGGCAGAGAAGATATTGGTGCAACTGGAGTTGCCGGTGGAGTTGAGAGAATTATTCTTACAATGCAAGAACAAAAAATAATTCCAGAAGTTTTACAAAAACGAGTTGCAGTGTTGTATGTCAATGATGCGATGCAAAAAGTTGCTAATTCAATTGCTTCATTATTAAGACTCAATAACATTCCAACTGACATTGATTTGGCAGGAAGAAACTTGAAAAAACAAATGGATATTGCAAATAATGCTGAGTTTTCAATTATTGTGGGACCTGATGAACTTGAAGAAGGAACTGTTATACTCAAAGATATGGTTAATGGAACTGAAGGAACTATCTCACTAGAGAAATTAACTGAGGACCCAAAATCTATTCTTAATTTAGAAAAGCCCTAGTTAACATCATAATTTCAGGACCGGTAGTTAATGATCCCACAACAATAGAATGATTGTTTGCCAGAATTCCTGATGCGACATATGGAATTCCGTTATTTATGGAACATTGTTCAATTTTTACGCCTAATAAATTGGAAAATGTCTTCATATCCTCTTCATCTGCTTCTGGATGAATGGCTGCACCAGAATTATTGGCAACCATAACAGCTCCTATTTGATTAAAACCTGCAATTTTTCTCTGAATTACCTCTACTCCCAGAACATCTGAAATATTTTTGCAGTCTTGAGATGATAACCATGGAGATACAACTGCCCCTTTATCATTGGTACAAATTACATTTCCTAAAGCAGATAATTTTGAATCAAGAACACCTACCTCTAACCCTGTTTCATTTTTGAGAAAATCAAATTCATCTTGATATGCAGTTTTTGGAATAAGAATTCCTTTGTTATTCATTACACACAATGCTCCAATTAGTCTTGTATTTGCAATTGACATGAATAGCGATTCTACATCAAGATATTTTGCAAGTTTTTCTGCTTTTGATTGTGCATATCCCATTGGAAGTAAAATCACACTATCATTTACTTTGGTGTAAACTCCTATATTTGGTCCACGATATACATCATACTTGATAATATCCATATCCAGATAATTGATCGTTTAGCGTTATGAACGTAAGGAATCTATTCCTGAAAGATCGATTAATACTGATCTATTCTTAATTTACCTTATCTAGCTTTAAATAATAACTCTGAAAAATTATACTATGCCAATAGCAGAAAATTTCCCTGAAGGCCTAAAGCCTATTGGAAAAATAAATCTCGATGATGGAAACTTCCATATCATGTGGGGTCCGGGCAAAGAAAAAAACACCGACGGTTCACAAGCTGAAGCATTAAAAGATTCAGATGTAGTTGCCGCATATGCTGCAAGAGGAGAAGAACAAGTTCCTCTCGGCGTAAGTGGTACAATGGTTGCCGTAGATTGGGATTCTTGTGTTGCAGATGGTGCATGCATTGAAGCATGTCCAGTACAAGTATTTCAATGGTACAGAACTGAAAAAGACATTCCAGCCAAAGATGTTGTTGGTCAAACTTTTAACGGAACTGGAAGCAACGTCAAAGATGAACGAAAAGATCTAACTGACAAGGCAGATCCAATCAGAGAACATGATTGTATTTGGTGTATGGCATGTGTATCAGTTTGTCCACCACAAGCAATCAAAGTTGATCAGTCAAATGTTGAAAAACATGAATCTGCAGCAAACACTCTTTAGAATTTCAAGACTCTATTCTATCTAGAACTTTTTATTTTCTTTTTTATTTAGTCTTGACTAATTATATCTAGATTTAAATAATATTTTGAGGTAGCCTGGGTATGGCAGAATTACAAATACCAGAAGACTTTTGTCACAATGATGTAAAACCAAAAGGAAAAACAAGCCATGCAGATGGTGAAAATTTCCACTGGATTTGGGGTGAGGGAAGAACTGATGGTGCGGCATTTTCAAATGAAGATGTAAAAGCAGCCTATGAAGCTCGAGGAGAAGAACAAGTTCCTCTTGGAATTCATGGAACAACTGTTGCCGTAGATTGGGATTCCTGTGTTGCAGCAGGTGCATGCATGAGTGTATGCCCAGTTCAAACATTCCAATGGTACAGAACCGAAAAAGATATTCCAGCAGCAAATTGCTTGGGCGAAACTTTTGAAGGAACTGGCCTTACAGAACAAGATGAGAGATTAGACTATACAGACAAATCACAACCAATCAGAGAACATGATTGTACTGTTTGCATGGCATGTCAAGAAATCTGTCCTGAAGGAGCTATTCGAATTGAATCAGCTAACCAAGAATGGCACGAGAAAGCAGCCGGTACATACGTAATTATGAAATCTGGCTCAGAAAATCCACACGCACACGATTAAAGAAACTTTTTCTTTTTTCTTATTTTTCTATTTCACACCAACAAATTTTAATCACTTCTATCAAAGAGTTTTCGCAGAGGTCGCCTAGCTCGGTAGGGCGCGGGCCTTGAGAGCCTGTGTGCGCAAGCATACGGGGGTTCAAATCCCTCTCTCTGCGTTTTAATTTTCTATTTTTCCAAGTTCTGCTAGCATTGCAGATAATTGAATCTCTGAATTTGCACCAACTAGAACTCTATAATCATATTTTGCAATAATCTCTAAAATGTCTGATAATTTTTCATGCTTTAATTTGAACACCGCTGAGTTGAGATATTTTAGAAAATCTGATTCTGACATTCCATACACTTTGATTAGTTCTATCATCTTCTCTCTTGCTTCTGCAACCTTGCCTGCTAATGCAATCTTTAGTACTTCATCCACATCGCTGGTTTTAGTAAGCCCTGCTGATCCCTTTACGTGCTCTTCAGTAATTCCTCCAAGGCTTGCTGTTGCCTGCATTAGGTTAATTGCATGTCTCATATCTCCTTCAGAATAATCATAAATTGCCTTGAGACCTTTTTTGTCAAATTTGACTTTCTCCTTTTTTGCAATCTCCTCTAGTCTCTTAATGAGATCCTCCTCTGGAATTGTTGTGAACTTGAAGGTTGCACATCTACTTTGGATTGGGTCGATGATTTTTGAAATGTTGTTTGCAATGAAAATAAATCTGCAAATTTTTGCAGTGTCTTCAATTATTCTTCTCAGTGCTGTCTGAGCATCTGCAGTCATCTCATCTGCTTCATCTAGGATGATAATCTTGAATGGAACCTCTCCCATTCCGGCAAATCTTGAGAATTTCTTAACTTTCTCTCTGACCATACCGATCCCTCTCTCATCAGATGCGTTTAGCTCAAGTGTGTAGTCTTTGAAATTTTCTCCCAAGATTTGATTTGCAATACATAATGCAGCAGTTGTCTTTCCAACTCCTGCAGAACCTGAAAACATCAGATGTGGCATATCTGTTGGATCTTTGATTAATGCCTGTAAACTACCGATTATTTCGGTTTGGTTTACAATTTCTGAGAGCTTTGTAGGCCGATATTTTTCTACCCACATACCACTTCCCAACATGAGTCCTAAGAACTAATCCCCATTAATAAATCCGAATTGGTTATTGTATCATACCACATCTTAAAATCAAAATTACATTTAATTTCTTGCGATCAGCCTGAGGTTAATTAGGATCAATTGATCTCACTAAATTGTTAACAGAATTGATCGATCCGATACTTGAGGATCTAAAAGAGGATAAGTGATCTCGAATG
>JAOTSS010000104.1 GCA_029864805.1 Candidatus Nitrosopumilus sp.
CATTCTATGTGGATGGACTCAATACATCAACCAATGATGGGTTCTGGAATGGGGCAAGGAATGCATCAATCAGGATGTATGTGGTGTTCTGATTATGAATATAATTCAATGAATTCTCATAAAATGACGATGGCTGGTTCTACTAAAATGATGGATATGATTCATCATGTTTGGATAAATTCTGAAATGACTAAAGATATGCATACAATGATGCTTGAAGATCCTTCTCATATGGCTATGATGTTAAACCAAATGATGGAACCCATGCTAAATGCCATAATGGATGATGAGAATTTACGAGAACAAATGATAGAATTAATGTTACAACACAAAGATTTCATGAATTCAATTAGACATGAGAATCCTGAAGCAGATCATTAGCATTGAAATCAAAAAGAAATTTACCGAGTGTTTTTAATTATAAGAAATCCAAATTACACTAGTTGACAAAAATTGAAAAAAAATATCGTACCGCATTAAATGATCTAATTATTTATCTAAAAAATTCAAAATTTCTGAATGATGAACGTGTAGAATCTGCATTGAGAAATATCCCAAGACACGAATTTGTTCCAGAATCGGAGTTAGATTACGCGTATAACAACGAACCTCTTCAAATTATGAAGAATCAAACAATTTCCCAACCCGGTGTTGTTACAAGGATGACAGAATGGTTAGATGTTAAAGATGGGCAAAAAATTCTAGAAATTGGAACTGGTTCGGGTTGGCAGAGTGCAATTCTTTCTTACTTGGTTGGCACAGGAAATGTCTATTCTGTGGAACGACATCCAAAACTAGTAAAATTTGCACAAGAAAACCTACAAAAATTAAACATAGATAATGTTCATCTAGTTCTCGGTGACGGTAGTGTTGGATATCCAAAAGAATCCCCTTATGACAGGATCATAATTACTGCTGCATGTACTAAAATTCCTTTACCTCTAATTGAACAACTAAGTGAAGATGGACTCATAATTGCACCCGTAGGTGATGCTTCTCAATCATTAGTTTTGTTACAAAGGACCTCTAAGGGAATAGTTGAGATCAGAAATGAATCCCATTATGTCTTTGTTCCTCTTGTAGGAAAGTTTGGGAAAAAGTAACTGCTTTCTATTTTGTTAAACAAATTTTATTGCACCATATCCTACAACTGACTCTGTATCACCTGAGACATCTCCACTTGTTGCATAGCTAAGAAGTTTTCCTTTTTTTGCACCAAGATTCTTACATGCAATCATTGCCGATGCCATTGCTCCATAACCACATGCAGTAACTCTTCTTTCATTTAACACCTGATAGAATCTCTCTACATTCATCTCTAAGATTGGTTCTATCAATGCCTTGTCTTGTTGATGCGCAAAAGAATTTTCTTCATAATGTGTAAAATCAGATGAAGCAACAATTATTGCATTTTTCTTTTTTGCAATTTCAGCAACTGCATTTCCAACATCTATTGCAGTTTCCATATCTTGTGATCGTAATATTATGGGAAGAATTTGAAAATCATTTGAAAGTATTTCTTGTAGTATTGGAACCTGTACTTCTAAACTATGATCTTGGGAATGAGAATATTCATCAATTTCAATAAACTTTGATATTTCTACTACTTGTTTTGCTGACTCTGAATCCACTTGGACCATTCCTAAAGGAGTCTGCCAATGTGCATCAATCATTGTAGCCGCATCTTTTCCCACACCAAAATGATTTGGTCCAATTATGATTGCAAGTTCTGGATTTTGATTTGCAATTGACTTGTAAGAGTGACACGCAGTGGGACCAGAGTACACATATCCTGCATGTGGACAAACAACTCCGAAGATCTTCTCATTTGACTCTATTGAATCTGTACCTGGCCCATACTTGTGTTCAAAACAAGATTTGATCATATTTTTTAATTCCTTTTTGTCGTTTGGATAAAATTGCCCTGCAACTACTGGCTCTCTAATCATTAGTTAAGATAACACACTATTTCATAAAAAGAGTATAGATGATGAGTAGTTTTGGAAAACTACACGTACGTGACTTTATTGGTAGTAAAAGGCGAAGTTATTTTCAAACTTTAGAAAAATACCTGTAAATTAACAGGAATTTTTTTCCATTGTTAATAATGAAAACTAAATACTTGTCTTTGGTAATTATTGCAATTATTTTTTCAATCATGATGATTGTTCCATCTGATATATCTCAAACCGCTGATGCTGCAAAGGCAAAAGGGGTAAAGAATTAACAGTATGGACAAGCAACAAGTACGAAAGTTTGTGGTGATCGACTCTGTACTTCAGAAGACTTTACAAAAGAAGGAATAAAAAAGAGATTATCTCAAACGGAAAATCTTCCGTCAACTCTAATGTTGCTATGAACAAAATGAAACATCTTTTCGATCTTCATAAAATGCAACTTTTATCTGCATGGCTTCATTGACTGATTCAGAAAAATCTCAGATGTTGAAGATGTTTGATAAAATGTATGAGAAAATACAGTCTATGAGTTTAGTGATCACATGAAACACATGTCAAAGATGATGATGGATGACAAGCATCATGATTCAACGTATGAAAAAAGTGGCTGCTCCTGTAGAGAAGGTGAGCATTCTATGACTTGTGAATCTGGTGAAGAAGGATGTACTTGTTACGAAGATAGAATTTGTAATTGTAGAGAAAGTTGCACATGTGCTACCTGCCATTAATGAAATAATTCCAAAAATCTAATTTTTCCCTTTTACTCTATAGTTGTTCTCTAACCACTTTTCCTTTCGGAGCCTCTTCTTTGAAAATTATCCCTTCAAATTTTGATATTTTGGTTGTCATATCTTTCCATGCATTTTTTTCTAGTCCAGCTTTTTCACATGTATATCCAAGAAATTCTTCTACATTCCAATCATATTCAATTGGAACTTGTGGTAAAAGTAAACCCGACGTATGCGGTTTTTCTACTATCAATCCATCTCTCCCAACTTTGATCTCTGTCAGATACTCTGAAGGCTGTTCCACTTTAATCTCCACAGGAGGAGTAAGAACTGTAACCTCAAAAGTAATCTTATCTAGTTCATTAGCAGTTACTGGACTAAATCGTGTATCATGAGTTGCAGCCGATATTGCAGCATCAATCAATCCCTCTGATAATTTCTTTATAGGAAGAGGATATCCAATACACCCTCTCAATGAATTCTGTTTGTTCAATGTAACAAAAACTCCTGAATTAAAATCAAATTTGGAATCAAATGTATCATCATCAATCTTTGAATTATTTCTTAAAAATTCAGTAACAGATCTTCTTGCCATCCTTACCAGTTCTCCACCATCAGAATCAGAAAATTCCTTTGATTCTTTCATACTTGTTAAATATGTAAAAACACAATAAAAAACATTGACCACATTACTTGGAAAAGAAGCCGAACTTTATGAGGCACT
>JAOTSS010000105.1 GCA_029864805.1 Candidatus Nitrosopumilus sp.
ATTGCTGTCCAATTGTTCCATCAATTACAAGTAATGCTAGATCAGGATCTGCAACTTTATTAATTCTAGCCATTTCCTCAAGCAAATCTTGTTCTTCTTTGTGACGACCAGCCGTATCAATTAAAATTACATCTAATGGTTGACCTGCAAAATGTTTTAACCCGTTTTTTACAATACTAGGAGAATCCTTATTATTTTCTTCACCGTATACTTCTACATTTGATTTTTCACACATTGTTTTGAGTTGAACTAACGCACCAGGTCTGTAGGTGTCTGAACCTACAACACCTACTTTGTATCCTTGTCGGGTTAAAAATTTGGCAAGTTTTGATGCCACGGTGGTTTTACCGCTACCCTGAATTCCAAGTAAAATTATCTTATTTTGTTTTCCGGGTTTAAAATCAAATTCAGACTCATTACCAAGTAATTTTGAAAGTTCATCATATAGGATTTTAACTATGTGATCTTTACGTGAAAGGCCAGGAGGAGGAGTCTCATTTAATGCACGTTCTTCCAAATGTTTTGTAATTTCAAGAACTAGACGTACATTGACATCAGATTGCAATAATGCTCTTTGAACATTCTTAGATAATTCTTTGATAAGTTCTTCATCCACACCAGAAGATTTTACAATTTTTTTGATTGCATCACCTAAACTAGTCTTAAGACCATCAAGCATTGTAATTCAACCCAGCATCCACTATTTCAAACCTTCCTCTATATCCATCCCAAATTTTTTTAAATTGATTAATTTTAATTGAATTTGTGAAAAGAGGACAGTTAATTACAAATGTTTCCGCCTCGCCTCCTTCAAAGGTTAAATTGAATCCAAATTTTTGAGATAGACGTTTTAAAATATCAATGTCAGATTTGAAGATCAATTTTCCAAGCCAAGAATCATCCAGACCATCAGAAGAAACTACTGTCATTATAAATTCAAATTTTGAATCAAGTAAATCATTCATGTATTGTTGTGATTCAATTCCCCATAATGGTGCAACTATAATCAAATCTAATTTAGAACAGAGAGTTTCAAATTTATCTTTTTGAAAATTGCTTTTAATTCCACCATGAACTACTCCTTCAATATCAAATTGTTCTTTTGCCTTTTGCAACAATATTTCAAGTTTTGATAATTCTTCATCAGTATCATCAGAATCAGATGAGATTAATAATTGTGGAATGTTCATAGATTCGGATTGTAATTTTGTCCATGCCATATTTGGATGATGTAACAAATGACTTTCATCAGATTTTGGAAAAACGCTCAAAAGACATGTAATATCATGACCTTGTTTTTGTACCATATAGATAGCATAAGTACTATCTTTACCACCTGAAAAAAGCGAAGCTAACTTCATAATCCAAAAAAGGTTTAATTCAACAATCTTTTGAAATTAATTGAAAGAGATGCTTCAATACTCATAATCATCATCATAAATCAGACGGCTTTTCCGCTCATCATCAGCATCCGTACTAGTTCTTAACGCGCATGATTTTAGTTTTATCCATTACAACCCAGTACTCTACATTTTGTCCGTTTTCTAATTTTCCTTTAACTTCATCATCAATCATACTTACATCTAAGGTTTCAAATGTTTCAGAATCCATGAGTTGTACGACATCACCATTAATTGAAATTATTTGGCCTACTTTCTTGTTGATCATCGGAATATGGATTTGCATGCTCACTGGACCTACATGAGGTCTTTTTTGACCATCAAAAATCCCTTCTCCAACAATCCTTGCTTTTGCCGCACCGTGTTTACCAGGTTTTGATGTATCATATTCTACAATTCTACATGGCTCCCCACTTGGTTGATCAGAATGTGGCAACAGAATGTATGATCCTATTTTCAAAGAACCAAGATCAGAAGGTTTGCTCATGAAAAGCAGTTTTTGCTCGAATATTTAACGTTTACACACGTGAACCGAGTAGAAAAAAGTACTCTCTCGGCATATTTTTTCCAAATAAGAATAGATTGTAATGCATTGATCCAATATACAAAAAATTACTACAAAGAATAGATCAAATATTTTCTTGTAATTGTCAGAATGAGAGAAAAAGCAATGGTGCTAATGAAGACTCCACGACACAAATGAACCTATTGATTTTCGAGGAGCTCAGGGTATGATAAATGATAAACTAATGCACCATTGCATAATATTATGATGTAATTTTTACATTTAACCAACACTAATCATTTGTTCATGCAAATCATTCGCCTTGCATAAATATCATTTTGAAATATGCTAGAACAGTGTTAGAACTGTCACCAAAATACTAGACGTTTTTGGTCTTAAGATCTAATACATTTTTACTTACTTCATAATCCTAATGGAAATCATGAAAAAATAAAACACATAAGATAATATCTTTTACTTCCAGGATTACTAAAAGTCCATCATCTATGAAAAGAGTTATCATTTTTACAAGTTACTTACAAGTAATTATCCAATTTGTTTTCCCCAATTGACTGTCAAATATTTTCCCCATGTTGGCTTTACTGATGCCAGGTAGTATGCCATATCACCCATTTCTTCATCTATTAGCGGTTCAAAATCTTTTCTTCTAACAAATTCCACAACATTGCAATTTTTTATTATTCCAACAAATCTTATTGATTAATCAAGATTAAGGATTTAATCGCATTATTCTTTTAGATAATATTCAGATACTTTCAACGTCCATGATTATCAAAACAGCGATTAATATTTTTTGGGTAGAATGTATTTATGCATAATCCCACTAGGGAGGACATAAGAACTAGTGTGAATTTTTGGCCTAAGAGTCATCTTGTATCTAGATCGACATCTACAGTAAAAAAATGAAACAAAGTATATGTTGTACGTAACAATTCAAAATGGATAATTTTAGAATACACTGCACTTACATCTGGAAGCTGAAACATGCATGGTGAAAAATGTCATCACACTTGCCTTGCATATAGAAACTTCAACCATTCTACTTTAGTGGTTCAAGAATTGAAAAACTCATCAAATTAGTCAACGACAATCCTTTTCGGTTAACATCACGTCTCGTTTGATCACAGTATTTTTTGAGACTTTGATAACTCTTTTGACTTGCAACTTCAATTATTACAATATTTTTAGAATATGGAAATGTGAATTTTGCAGGATTTAAGCAAAATGTATTCATATGCCCCAGCCATGCAATCTCGATTTTATCTCTTTTTAATAAAAGATTTGCAATTTCTTGTAAATCTTCACCATCATCACCATATTCCAAATAATATACTGAGACAAAGTTTGTTTCACCTTGAACTTCTCTTTGAAAAAGATCATCATTGACATTAAACACAAAAGATGTTTTGTCTTGATTGTAAACAGCAAGATCTTTTGATATCTGTGCATTATCTTTGAATTTAG
>JAOTSS010000106.1 GCA_029864805.1 Candidatus Nitrosopumilus sp.
ATTTTATTAAAACCTAGATATGATTTAAGGCAGGAATTCAATCTACAGAAATTACATTCAGCAGTTAGTATTTAATGGAAA
The DNA here is from genome assembly GCA_029864805.1 of Candidatus Nitrosopumilus sp. Next base: position 82 of record JAOTSS010000106.1, read on the forward strand.
AAATACAAGATTGTAATATGAGCGCAGTAATAGGCGAAAAAGCACCAAATTTTGGGGTTTCTCAATGGGTACAAGGAGCCCCAACAAATTTCGATCAGGAAAAAGATCATATTGTAATTTTGGAAGTATTTCAAGTAAATTGTCCTGGATGTTTTATGCATGCACTCCCAGAGGCAATCAATATTTACAATAAATTCAAGGATGATGGAGTTCGAGTTTTAGGTCTTGCAACAGCATTTGAAGATTTTGATAAAAATACATTGGAAAATTTGAAGATGCTTGTAGAAACTGGTGAAGTGATTGGGGAAACAAAGAATGCATTATCAATGTATGGACAATTAAAAGATGGAAAAATACTAAATTACAAAATTCCATTTCCATTAGGAATGGATAATTTAACAAAGACTTCAGGTGAAATAAGCCAAGAAAAAATTATGCAATTCATTTACCCGCAAATTCCCGATTTTGATTCACAGCCAGAGGATTACAAAAATCAAATTATTCAAAGAGTCAAAGACTATATGAAATCAAAGGAATATTCTGCAGAAACATTTGAGAAATTTGCATTGCAAGGAACACCTTCAACAATAATCGTAGACAGAAAAGGGATTCTCAGAGATGTATCATTTGGACAAACTGGACATATTGAATCAATTATTCAAAAATTACTCGCAGAAGATTAAATCAGTGAATTAAGACAAGAGCTATTGATAAAGCAACAACTAAAACAAATCCTCCAATCAGTGCAATTTTTGAGTTATCCATTGAATAATCAATCAGGATTTATTTTTGTAATAGAGTCTGATTACTTCATCAACTACAACATTAGTATCCAAATCTTTTTCAGAACTTACAAGTAGTAAGTGTTCATCTCCAAGATAAAATGAAAATCGTTTAAGTTTATCATATTCACCCAAAGTATACTTTGTCAAACCCAACCATTTTGCCATATCTTTACGAGATTTCCAATCAATAACTGAAAGATTGACTAATTCATTTTCGGCATGATTGGAAAGTAAACTCTCAACTCCTGGTCGCATTCCACCTGCGAGGCGGACAGCCCATTCATCATATACGGACGCAAATCTAATTTTAGGATCTATATCCAAAATTTCTGAACAGAATTTTTCATAATCCATAGATTGTATGACAAATTTCAAATTATTAGAGTTTTTGTATTGTAATTAGGGTTTTGATGAGAAAATAACAAAAATACAGAAGTTATTTTCACTTTTTTATTTTAATTACAATTAATGCAGCACCGCCAGCTAAAAGTCCTACCAATCCCAACCAGATAATAGAATCAAATGACGTTTCTTCTTTTGTGGGTAGAGATAATTCTTTTTGAGTAATTTTTTCTTTATCTGTTAAACCATTAAGGTGAATAGTTCCGATAATTTCCAATTTATTTTCACCAGAACCTGTAAAATTCAGTGTAATGAAAGAAATTTTTTCATTAGAATTTATTTTTGGAAAATATTGTTGATCATTTAAATAAAATGTAAAATTTCCTCCCAAAAATCTTTGAGGAATAAGTATCTCGCCTAAATTATTTTCCAACCCACTGTTAATAAAGAGAGACAATCTATTCTCATCTTTGTCAAAATCATAATCATATATATTGAAATTAGATACAGTTTCAATTTCAAAAGTATATCCGCCAGTTTGAATATCCAATCTATTCACCAATCCTGTTGCATCAGATAGTAATTGTCCATATACAGGAGAAATTAAAAAAAGTAAAACTAGTAAGAGTAAAAATAATATCTTCAACTTATGCAGTTTGAGGAATTCGTCTGTTTAGTTCTTTATCTTGAGCAATTCGTGGATGTTGTGGATCGGCTAAAATAACTTCAAACCAATAATGTTTCCCATCTTTGTAGATGAAATAAGATCCCAAAAGTTTCATGTTCGGATACCTTTCTAGAACTCTTCTGTTTGCAACAGTTTGCATGTTATCATCTGCTTTGATTCTTGTAACACCAAGATGTTTTGGTCTTCTACCACCAGTAGGTCTTTGTTTTCTCATACCACCTGTACCGACTCTCATTCTAACAACGATTATTCCTTGTTTTGCTTTGTAGCCCAATCTTCTAGCTCTTTCTAATCTGCTAGGTTTATCAATTCTAGTGATAGCATTTTGCTTACGCCAACCAACTATACGTTCACGCAGTTCGGGAGCATTCTCTTTCCAAAGTCTGATCCACATTTTATCTTGATGACTAGGCATATCATGCATAAAAAAAATCCCCTTTAATAACTGTAAATCAATCATTCCAAGCAACGCTAAGCAGTGAAAATTGCTTTGAGTGAACGAATTTCACTCACTCAAAGATTTGCTCCCGCAGAAAACTCGATAAATGAACTAATTTCAAGTTATTAAAAAGGATTCCTCAACATTTATTGAGATTTTTATTGGACAGGATGACAAAGCAAAAAATGAAGAGAAAGATTGCTTTTTTGTCAATATTACTAGCATTGAGCTTTGTGATGCATTTACCAGAAATTCATGCTGAAACTTCAGTTGCCATTACATTGGAAAAAACCACATACAGTTACTGTGAAAAATTATTCTACATAATCGAGGTTTCAGAAATTACAGGAGATACAGCAATAATTCACATCAGAGATGAAACAGGTAAAGGCAGTAGTGCAATTCCAATTTCAATAACAGATTTGCAGACTCCAGTTCCATCGTTGATTGCATTTGAAAAAGAGATATTTCCATTAGGAAAATATTTCATAGATGTAGAATATTCAGGTACACAAGTTACAGCAGAATTTAATTTAATTGATTCAAATTTAACATGCATTCCAGAATTAATTAAACCAATTATGGTCAACTGGCTTTCTGGAAATATTTCAGATGGATTTCTAATGGATGCATTTGAAAAATATGTTGATAAGAAATTAGTTAACATACCTATGGATATTAATGAGAATAATGTTTATGATATTACTATTCCAGAATGGGTAAAAAATATAGGATATTGGTGGATTGAAGGAGTAATTTCTGATGAGAACTTGGGCAATGCTGTTAATTATTTAATAGATAAAAAAATTATCTCATTTTCAGCAGAAATTAGTGGCAAGATATGAACAAACATTCAATCATCACTGGAATTGCAATAATTGTAATTGTAATTCCATTTGCTGTTTCAGGATTAAACATTATTGGAGCACAGACGACAGAATACAGATGGCATAATCCAGGAGAATTTAATTTCTTTGCAATGTCTAATCACGGAGACA
>JAOTSS010000021.1 GCA_029864805.1 Candidatus Nitrosopumilus sp.
CCTAAGAGAAGAACTGCAGCAAAAAAAGCAGCAGCTCCTAAGAGAAGAACTGCAGCAAAAAAAGCAGCAGCTCCTAAGAGAAGAACTGCAGCAAGACGACGATAATTTCGTCAGTAAACTAACAATCGTCATCTAGACGGCGAATTGTTTTCCATTTTTCTAAATTAATTAGTGTAAACTAGATAATTTTTGTTTGTTATAATTAGAAACAGTTGAAGATGATCATAGCAATCAAAGTTTTTAAAATCATAAAAATTTTTTAACATTAAATTAATACAATCAAAAAATAATCAGTAAAGATAACTCATTAATTTAATTTGTTCCTCAGTTGAGATAACATTTTTGTTTGTTAAAATCTCCAACAAATCTTTGAATAGTGCTTTTTGTTCAGACGACATTCCACCTGATGGTCCCTTTTCTCCCGGTGGGCCTGGAGGACCTCTTGGACCGGCTGGGCCAACTGGGCCTTGACCGCCTATTGAACCTTGTTCACCTGGTTGGCCTATCGATCCTATTGGCCCTCGTTCACCTTGAGGACCTTGAATTCCTTGTGGACCTTGGGGACCTTTGTCACCTGGTGGTCCGGTAGTTCCACGTTCACCTTGTGAACCTTGAGGACCTTGAGGACCTTTTTCTCCCGATGGCCCCATTGGTCCGGTAGGACCTTTTTCTCCAATTAGACCAGTGGGGCCTTTTTCTCCTTTATCACCTTGAGGACCAGGTACTCCTGTCAGGCCTTTGGCTCCAGCTGGTCCTTGTGGACCTTGTGGGCCTTTGTCACCTGGTGGTCCTTCAACACCACGATTACCTTTTTCTCCAGTTGGGCCGATAGGACCTTTTTCTCCTTTATCACCTTGAGGACCAGGTACTCCTGTCAGGCCTTTGGCTCCAGTTGGTCCTTGTAGACCTTGTGGGCCTTTGTCACCTGGTGGTCCTTCAACACCACGATTACCTTTTTCTCCAGTTGGTCCTGGTGGACCTAAATGACCTTTATCACCAGTTGGTCCTGTAGGACCTGTTAATCCTTTGTCACCAGTTGGTCCTGTAGGACCTTTGGCTCCAGTTGGTCCAGTTTGGCCTTTTTCTCCAGTTGGTCCAGTTGAACCTTGAAGACCTTTTTCTCCTTGAACACCAGATAACCCAGTTGGTCCTTTGTCACCGGGGAGTCCAGTTGGACCTGTTAATCCTTTATCACCCGTTGGTCCTTGTTGACCCTTGTCTCCTTTTTCTCCAGGAGAGCCTCTTAATCCAGAAAGTCCTTTGTCACCAGGTGTGCCAGTAGGACCTTTTTCTCCTTTATCACCAAGGGGGCCTTTTAACCCAGTTGGTCCTTTGTCACCAATTGGGCCAGTAGGACCTTTTTCCCCTTTGTCACCTGGTGGTCCAATAATTCCTTTGTCACCTTTGTCACCTTTGTCACCAGTAGAACCTTTGTCGCCAGTCATTCCTTTCTCACCGGAAATGCCTTTATCACCTTGAGAACCCTTGTCGCCAGTTGCTCCCTTGTCGCCAGAAGGTCCTGGTGGTCCAGTAGGTCCTTTATTTCCAATAGGCCCAGGAGGTCCTGGTGGTCCTGGTGGTCCAGTTGCTCCCTTGTCGCCAGAAGGTCCTGGTGGTCCAGTTGCTCCCTTGTCGCCAGAAGGTCCTGGTGGTCCAGTAGGTCCCTTGTCACCAGGAAAATTTGAAGATCTTACAATTGGTTTTGGAGGTTGTTCAGTTTTTGGTTTTTCAGAAATTTTAGTTTGAGGTTCTGTACGTATTTGTGTAGAGGGTTTTTTTAATGGAACATGAAATATAGAATATAACGAAGAAAATAGATCAGTCACAATGATCCAAATACTGTCAAGAGTTTCAATTGAAGACGGAAGTGGATTATCAGATGTTCCAATTTTCTCAGAAAACAGGCCATCTTTTACCTTTAGATGAAAATTTCCGCGCCACAAAGCAGAGAATTGCTTTCTGCGAATTGCGTCATCAGAGGGTTTGCTATCAGAAACTGAAATTTGAACTTCATATACACCTGATTGTTTAAATGGTGCCTGTCCTTGAACCTCTATTCTGTGTTGAGATGACACATTCGTTTGTGTATATTTCAAGTATTTCTGTATTTAGATGCTTGACTCTATACAGACATAAAAATGGAATTAGGCTCAATTGAGGATGGTATTTATCTAGATAAAATGTCAATTTGAGCTAGTGAAGAAACCTTTCGGAAAAAAATCAAAGGAAGTAGATGAATCCAAAGTAAAAAAGGGTAAAGTCGAAGAGACAAGCCTAGTTGATCCAGATTATAATCGTAAGAAACTATTTAAAAAAGGAATCAATTTGATGGCAGATGAAAAATTAGAAGAAGCCGTATTTGTATTTGAGCAAGCATTACGAATTGAACCAGACAATATTGAAACATTGATGAAATTAGGATATGCAAGATTCCATCTAGAAGATCATGGAGAAGCACTAAAAGTATATGATAAAATTCTTGAAATAGACGTTACAAATCCAGAAGCTTGGAATCTAAAAGGTCTAGTTCATTATGAACAAAAAAATTTTTCGAAAGCACTAGATTCAGTTGACAAGGCAATTGAATCAGATCCAACATATGGGATGGCATGGTATAACAAAGCTTGTTTCTTGTCGTTGCTTAATCAAGTACCAGAATCGTTAGAATCCTTGAAACGTTCAATTGAAATTGATGTAAAAAATGCAAGAAGATCAATTCGAGACAAAGATTTTGCCAATGTTAGAATTGAAGAAGGATTCAAAAGAATTCAAGAAGTTGTAGTTTTGGAATCAGTAAGACAAGGTTATCATACATTAGGTTCAATTGTATGGACCACATTTCTAGACAAGGCAGATGCAGAAATCGCTTTGAGAAAATTATTAGAAAAAGGATTAATCGTACAAAATGAAAAACGTGATGGTCTAAGCAAAATTCCAATTTATGATCTTGCACCAAATGTTGCAGAAAAAATGGGAAAAGAAAAGAAAGGATTGTTTGGAATTACAAGAAAGACTTTACCAAAACCGGTAAAGAATTTGAAAGAATTAAGCCATGCAATTCAATCAGTTAAAGAAGCGATAGAGGAAGAAAACGTTGAGAAAATAATTGATGCTTTTGATATTTTCATAGACCCTGCAAAATCAGGTGAACAGATGATAGAAAATTTCTTTGACGAACATAGAGAAATAAGATTATGGAAAATTAGACTAAAAGATAGAGGTGAAGATTATCTAATTGAAAATAAAGAAAAAATGTTAGTGCTATTTGAAAATATTGAAGTAACAATTACTAAAAAGCTCAGAAATGAAATAAATTATTCTGCAGATAAATCCCAGTAACTTGCGTCTTCTTGTTTTTCTGTAGGTTTCTGAAGATGTTTCCATTCCTTAAATGAACGAACATATAATTTTGCATTAGGAAGACCTGCAGATTTTAGTGCATAATATGCCAAACCAGAAAGAGTCCCTACACTACCACAATAAGTAATGATTTCTGAATTCCCAGTAATTCCTCTGTTATCAAGAAGTCGTTTCATGTCCTCTTTTGAGCGTAAAATATGGTCATTACTAGCAAGAGTCCTATAAGGAAGACTAATTGCTCCTGGAATATGCTGTTCAAGAAAATTCAGTCGTTCTCGATTATCAATTAGTATGACATCATCCCGGGTTTTTGCGCTTTCCAGATAATCAGAAGTTGCTAAAATATCAGATCGTAAGTGCATAGAGTGTTCTTTACTTTGTATTTCAGGAGTTTGTGAGTCATTTTCTAAACCAAGTGATTTCCAATGACTATAGGTGGTTTCAAGCAATGTTACATTTGAATGCCCAAGATATTCCAATGTCCATGCAACTCTTGATGCTAATGCACCAAATGTATCATCATATACTACAACAGATGTCTCATCATCAATACCCATAGAATTTACAAGTTTCAAGACACGTTCAGGACTATCATCAGACAAAAGATTTGCCAATGGTAGATTAACTGCAGTTGGTATATGATCTTGTTTGTAATCATTTTCGCGTCTAACATCAATAACTCGAACGCTTTTGTCACGTATTTCTGAACGTAGAGAATCAACATTAGTTAAAATTTTACCAGATTCTGTCAAGCAGCACATTCACCCTTTCCAGTTTTGGTGTGATAACTCGTATCACTACCATAATCAAGATAGAAATCAGGATCTTCTTCTTTTGTTGGAGGAATAACTAATGGTTCTAGGATTTTTTTGATGTCATTGATCGATTTTATATCAGAGTTTTCATTACCGTTTACAATCCTATGAATCCATGATTTGAGAGTGTCACCAGATTTCTTTTTCTTTTTAAACAGTTCAATGATTTTTAAAATTACAGGAATTACTCGTTTTGCAGGAATCCTAAGACAAATTTCTCCAAGCATAGTATCACCATCAGAACGACCACCCAATGACATTTGATAATTTGGATACATGTCTTTTCCAACACGTGCTCCTCCTCCAAAGAAACCAATTGTTGCAATACCATGTTGCCCACACGAATTCGGACAACCACTTATCTTAATTGAGGAATCGCTAAGATCGTCATCTTCATCTAATTTTAATTCTAGGAATTTTCTCTGGATTTCTTTTGCTAACCTATGAGAGTTTGTCAGAGCAAGATTACATGAAGTGGTTCCAGAGCACCCAATAGGAGCAGTCATAGTCAAGGCTCCAGATTTTGCCAATCCCACCTCAAGTAATTTAGAATACAGTTGGGGCAAATCATCTTCTAACACATAACGCAATGCTACATTTTGCACAAATCCACAACGAGCCTTGCCTTCTGAAGAAAAGTCACGAATGATATCACCCAATGCATTTAGTTGATTTGCAGTGATATCACCTGCTTCAAGAGTAATAAACACAGAACGGTAATCAGATTGTTTTTGTTTTACAGTGTTTGTTTTTAGCCATCTAGCATATCCATCAGGAGTCAAACTGCCACTTTCATCTGTAATTCTGATCGGTCGTTTTATTTCGTCAGGAGTTGTATCGACATCAAGTTGAGTAATAATAGATTGAGTGGCCCTCACAATTGCTCTTTCTTTGAATACAAGATTTTGAAATTTCTCCCAACCCATATCGTTTACTAGATAACGCATCCTATTTCTTGCGAGATTTTTTCTATCACCAAGTCTATCAAAAATCCTCATCACCGCAATTGAAGTATAAAGTAAATCTTCTTCAGGGGTAAATTCTTCTAATTGATGCCCAACATATGATTTATTTCCCAATCCACCACCAAGAAATATTTTAAAACCTCTTTGAGAAGAACCGTCAATTTCTCTGATTTGTGGGATTAGTCCAACATCAACCATTCTTACCATACCATGTTTCTCACAACAAGTGAAATTAAATTTGAATTTACGTGGAAGATTTTGAGCCATAGGATTTCTTAAAAAGAATCGTGCAGTTGCAAGTGCGTATGGAGTCGAATCAAATTCTTCATCAGGACAAACACCAGATAGTGGGCTACACATTACATTACGTACAGAATTACCACATGCTTCTCTAGATGTTAGGCCAACTTCAGCAAGACCTCTAAAAATTTCAGAGACATCTTCAAGAATCACCCAATGCAGTTGAATATTCTCCCTAGTTGAAAAATGTGCACTGCCAATAGAATACTGTTCACTTAATTGAGAAATTTTTTCAAACTGGTGCGGGTAAATTTCTCCAGCAGGCAGTTTGATTCGAACCATTGCATAATCACCAGTCATCCTGGTACCATACGCACCATGTTGAAGTCTAAATCGCCTAAAACTAGCCTCATCATATTTACCTTGACGGAATAGTTTTACTGTTTTAGCAAAATTATCGGCCTCTTCAATTCTTGCCCAATTAATTTTAGATTTTACAGAGTCAGGAGAGGACTGTTCAAGATTAGATATTGTCAATACAAAGAATTTCCATTTAGTTTGGTTATAAATTTTTGATATAGGGATGTTTTAGTAGGGAAAATTTTGGGAGCATACGTAATTTTCCTACTTTTTGACTATCAACAGTAATAGTCATACCTAATTAGATAAAAATTGCACAGTTAGGTAAAAAAACACATGTGCTATTACGCCAAAATAGTTAAAAATAATTTTTAAACGAGTTTACAGACATCCTAATTTTGGAATCATATTTGACATCTTTTGAAGAGAGTCTAATTACATCAAAAAGAGACGAATTTGAAATTATGTGCTTTTTTAACTTTGATTGAAGTTTGCTAACAGTTGTTTTTCGGCTATTTGCAAGAATTGTTGTAAATCCGTCATCGTCTGTTTTGAGCATGTCCCAAAGCATTACTACTGTGAATTTGTCTTTTTGTGTAGACTTTTGTAGAACCTTGATTACATTTTTTGATACTTGCAGTACCTTTCCTCGTCCTTCTTCAGAGTATGCATGTTTTAGAAACTTCTTACATTCTGCATTCGTCATGGTTATTTTTACTAGAGCATCTTTCTTATCCAAGACAAAAACCCTTCTAAGATCAGATAATTTTATAGCACTTCCCATCTTTCGATCTCCACGAAAATGGCCAGAATTGACAAATGCCAAATCAGATTTTGTGAATTCGGACATGCAGTCTGCAATGAAATTTCCAAAGTTTGTAGAACCTTTTCGAAGATCCAGTTCGGTTGCATTAAGCACTGTATTTTTATCGAATTGCTTGATTATCTCATCTGATTCTTTTTCTTTGAGATGTTTTTCAAGTAAATTTTCCCATTTCATAACAATTTTTTGAATTTTTGGATTTGTAGTAATATCAGATAATACTTTAGAATGTAAAACTAAAATATTTTTTTCAAACCATTTTGTATCTTGATAATTCTTACCATCATGTAATCCTAGGATTTGAACTGTCCTGCAATTAGATTGTCCTTTTACAAGAATGGATTTTGGTTGATTCTTGTTATACTGCAAAATCTCATTATGATCATGCCCTCCAAGTAAATACGCATATCCCTTCCAATTTTTATTGAGCCATTCTTTCAAGTTCACATCTTCTTGGTTGTTCATATGAGACAATACAATCAGATGATTGAGTTTAGGATATCTTTCTCTTATTTTGGCAATTACTTGCTTTAATAAGGATTTTATAGGAAAAACATCAAATCCATTTTGTTGTGCCTTTCGTAATGTGGCTTTTCCTGCAATTCCTACGATTGCAACAAAAGGTTGGTTATTTCTATTTTGACAAATGACATACTCTCGAATTCTTAAAGACGGAATGTTTTTCTTTGATTTTATATTTGCACAGACTACATCAAACGTTGCTTCGGCCATTCTTGTGTTAAGATGTTTTTTACCTCCATCAAAATCATGATTGCCTATGGTGCAATAATCAAAACTACATGCGTTTAGGACATCTATCATTTGCTGTCCTTTAAAATATACACTCATCAACGATGGAAATAAAAAATCACCCCCGTGCAAAATTAGCACTGGAATACCGTTATTTTTAACATGAGGGTTTGATTTTATAAAATCAATTAAAGAGTAGAGTCTTGCAAAACCAGGAAGGTCAACATCGCCATTTACTGTTGTCTCTTCGATAAAATAAGTATCTGTAACATGAATAATAACTACCAAAGGTTTCTTTAGCAATATTTTTTCAATTTTGGTGAACTGCTTGTAATTTTGTATATCTGGAGTCATCTTGTTGTTTTGTACTTCTAATCCTCCTTCATTGATGCTTGCAAACTATGTAAAATAATCTGGTGTGTCATTTTATCTTATTTTGTTTTGCTAAAAACCCATAAAAAATTCTCCTTTATACTCCACATACTCATCAACGACTTTAATTCCCATATCCATTAGAAACTGATTGGATGCAGTGTCACATTCATGTTGTAAGGGCAATATATCCTCAGATATGATTTGATAAATCCAAAGTACAGGGTTATTGTTTTTGTGGTCTTTGCCTTAAATGAAGTATTCTAGCTAATCATCGGTTCTAGATGATCTTCCTCATGAAACTCACAAACTTGTCGAGGTTTTTGCATTTTGACGGAATTTCCGGTTGCCCTAATTGATCCAGTCATGATGTGTTTCAATCATTTTTTGTTTTATTGATCACCCAATCCCATTTGACTCTAACAAAACTGGTCAAACACCTTGATTGACATGCTTGCACAAATCCTTATGTTTTCGGATTGGGATTTTCTATACATGCTATACAGTCATTCTTCATCGCTGAATCATACTGATTTCATATTGGTATTGTTCATCACATATTAAAAAGGCTAGAACTAACTTAACCTGTAATGATCCAATAGACATACCTAATTTTTAAAAAATGTGGGAAGGTATTAATTATTCAGAGAAAAGAATCACCTCATGCAAGAAGCAACAATAGCAGAACAATCCAATAAAATATTTACAGATGTACGTGAAGTTGAAATCACACGCGCAATTGCAAATGAGTTTCACGATGTATTAATTGACAGAGCAGATTCAGATGTCATAATTATAGGAGCTGGTCCAGCAGGGTTAACAGCTAGCAGAGAACTCTCAAACATGGGTTTCAAAGTTCTTGTAATTGAGCAAAACAACTACCTAGGTGGAGGTTATTGGTTGGGCGGCTACATGATGAATCCAGTTACAGTTAGAGAGCCGGCACAGAAATTTTGGGATGAGTTAGGAGTACCATACAAGAAAGTTGCAGATGGCTTGTATCTAACTCCAGGACCACATGCAGTATCAAAATTAATTGCGGCGGCTTGTGATGCAGGAGTAAAATTCCTTCAACTTACAAAATTTGACGACCTAGTATTAAAAAATGGCAGAGTGTCTGGCATTGTTGTTAATTGGATGCCAGTTTCAGCATTACCACGTAATATAACATGTGTTGATCCAGTTGCACTAGAAGCAAAAATAATTATCGATGCATCAGGCCACGATTCTGTTGCTGTAAAAAGACTAGTAGATAGAGGACTTGTAAAATGGAAAGGAATGGAACCAATGCATGTCAATGATGGTGAAGAACACGTAGTTCACAAAACAGGAGAAGTTTATCCAGGATTAGTTGCAGCAGGCATGTCAGTTACCGAAACACATGGATTGGCAAGAATGGGTCCAACATTTGGGTCCATGTTATACTCTGGGAAAAAGGCAGCTGAAATCACAGCAGCAAAAATCAAAGAGTTAGAAAGATAAGTCATCAAGACACATCTTTTTTATTGAAAATTTCTAAAATTATTCTGTATGATGAACCTACCGTTTCGGAAATTCAATTAGACAGATTAGAAAAATTTTTCACAGACACGTTTCCAATTAAAATTGAAACAAGAAAGAATATCTTCGATGATGTAGATGATAAAACATATGAAAAAATTGCCAGCATTAAAATTTTTGACATAAAAAAACCATTTCAAAAACACGATTCTTCCGTTAAAGAGAGCCTAAGCGAGAGAGAAAACATAGACAAGTCTCAAGAGAAAATGCCATTATATGATGGAATTGAGTTTCAAAAGATTATTTCAGAACTAATACCACATAATGAAAATAGAATAGACATCCTAAATGTAGTTTTTACAAATAAGCTTACATGTACATTTGATGAAAGTGATTTTAGATATCACGCAAGATCTTTGATTGCTTCTAATCCCACAATAATTTCAACAACAGGCATGATAGAAGCCCCAGCAAAACCAAAACAATACTATCTAGAACTAATGACTGATTTTTCTAAAGAAAAGGTAGATGAAATCAAGAAAAAGTATGAAGGTCAGTTTTTAGAATATCATGATTTACGTTTATCAGAGATTGCTGAAGGATGTCTGTTACAAGCCATTATGTATTATGAAACGGGAGATGCGTTTTGTGAAAATATTGATTGTAGATGTTTTAATGCACACTGGCAAAAAGATCTTTTTCATTCACAGATAGACAACAAAAAATTTTGTAAAAAACACGAAGAAATTCTAAACCAATTTAAACAGAATTAATGTCATCACGGATTTTTTTAGAAGATTCTTTTAACATGGATTTCTCGGATTTGTCAAGACCAATTTTTTGTATTTCAAAGACACCATTTTGATTAATTTTTACAGGGATTCCCATAGACACATCATGTTCCCCATATTCACCTTCAAGAACTATTGAAGCAGGAATAGACAATTCTTTTCTGCTAATAATAGCATGAATCACATCATAGGTGTTTTTGGCAATACCAAACTGCGATCTACTCTTGTAATTTCTTAATTGTTTCCAATAACTACGGATATTTTTGATCATCGATTCTTTTATTGTGTCATCAATCAAGGAATTAAGAGCAATTCCATTAACAGAGGAATTAGAGAAAATTGGGACCATAGAATCACCATGTTCCCCAAGAACTAAAGCATTAGAGATTGACGACTGTGGAACAGACAAGTTTTCTGAAATAAAATAACGAAATCGGCTGGAATCAAGACTCGATGCAATCCCTATTACTTTGAATCTAGATAAACCAGATTCTTTTTGAAAGAAATAAGTTAAAACATCTGGAGGGTTTGAAATTACCAAAATTATTGCAGAAGGGCAATACTGTTTGACTTTTTCTGCAATCTCTTTGATCATATCTACTTGTGATTTGATGTTTTCTGTTCTATTTTTTGTATAATTATCTCTACTTGCTGCAATAACTATGATGTCAGAATAAGACAAATCCGAATAATCATCCGTACCGCGAATGGAAAACTTGGATGTAGGAGGAATAGAATTTGCAATATCCATGGACTCACCTAATGCTTTGTCCTTAGTGCGATTTAGAAGCAGCACATCATCTAATGCATTTGCAACACAAAGAAACGCAATTGATGCTCCAACTCGGCCACTGCCAATAATTGAAATCAAATAAAACACAACAGGTTTATTTTACAATTAAGACAGGACAACGGACTTTCTGAGACACTCCATTTGCAACACTACCTAAGAGAACTTTGTCAAAACCGCCCCTTCCATGAGAACCAATTACAACAAGATCATGTTTTCGAGATTTTGCAAAAGCCACAATGTCATTTACTACAGATTTTGAAGTAATAATTTGAGATTTAAAAGTAATTTGATTTTTTTCTGCATATAATTTTAGTTTTTCAATATGTTGTTTTGTAACCTTACTTTGTTTTTTAATTAATTCTTTATCTGCTCTGGAATCATAATATTTATGATGCCAAGCATCACCTTCAAGGCAGGTCAGAAGAGTGATTTTTGATTGATATTTTTTTGCCATATCTAAAGCCACTTTAAATGCTCTAGTAGATTGGGCAGATAGATCAAACGGAACAAGAATATTTTGAAACATTTCAGAATTCCTCCTTTTTACGAATACTTTCCCTTTGGCGTTTATTATCACGATTTGATAATTCACCTTCTAGTTTGCGGCTTAATTCATCGGCAATTTTTAGAATATCCCAACCAGATTCAGTGTAAAGCAATGTATTTTTTGAAGTCTTGACAGAGGCAGTAACATCATAATGAGTTCTTGAACCTTCAGGGTTTTGAGATTCTACTGTAATTTTTGCTTCAATGATATCAGATAATACTTGTTGAACTTTTTCTAGAGCAGAGCCAAACTTTGAAGAAAGTACTTCATTTGCAGGTTCGTCTTTAGATAAGCCAACTACATACAAAGGAACAGCCATACACTTCCCACATAATCTAGAAGTAAATATCTTTCTCAATAATTACCAGATATGGAATTCAAGGATGGTTGTATTAAGACTTAATTAAGAAACAAAAAACAGAGGCATATTGGATGTAAAAAAGATAGAATTATTAGAATTAATCACAAAGCCAATTACAGTTAATCCAAACACCACATTATTAAAAACCAGAGAGAGCCTATTAAAAAATAAAGTAAAAAGAATAGTTATTGTAGATAAGAAAAAACCCATGGGAGTAATTACTGAAAAAGATATTGCAAAAAAAATCTATGGGTTAGGTTCAAACCCAATCAAATCTGTAAAAGCAAAAGATTTCATCCCTAAGAAATTATTTACCTTAACCGCAGACAATACAGTAGAGGAATGTGCAAAGATGATGAAGAAACACAGGATCAGTGCAGTGATCATTACAAATGATGACAATACATTACGAGGCATTGTGACTGAGACAGATCTAGTAAAAGCATTCCTTACAAAAGAATCAACGTCATTCAAAGTTTCAGAAATAATGAAAAAAGATGTCATCACTGCCTCTCCAAGTGATCCAATATTACATGTGGAGAGCCTATTGCTGAAATATGGCATATCAAGAGTGGTGATTAAAAGAAATCAAAGCCCAGTGGGAATCATCACATTCAGAGATTTTGTTCCTGCTAAGATACCGCAATGGATTGCAGAATCAGCTGATCCTAAAGAAGTTCAAGAATACAAATTCAAAAAAGGCTTAGAAGAAATTCATTCAAATCAAATGAGCTATCTGTTTCCATTTCATGCTACAGACATCATGGCAACCAAGCCCATTACAATTGAGATGAATGATGATATTAAAAATGCAATTACCCTTATGATTAAAAACAACATTAGTGGATTGCCAGTTGTAAAAAAATCAAAATTGGTAGGAATAGTTACAAAATCAGATATTGTTGCAGCATTAGCTGGGTAATTTTATTTTACAATTAATACTGGCTTTTTGGATTTATGTAAAACATAATTTGAAACACTTCCTAAGAAAAGTTCTTTTGCAGAACCTCGTCCACGAGCACCAATTACAACCATATCAATTCCATTTTTTTTGTTATTAGCAAATTTTGCAATATCATATCCAGGATCCCCTGCAATTGCCTTTCCGGTTAATTGAATTCCATTTTTCGCAGCTCTGACTTTAGCTTCATTTAGAGTTTTTTTTACTTCAGTCATTGAATTAAAATCTAAGAATCCAAGCGGATGAATTGCATATATTCCGGGTACAGATTTAACAGACAAAGCAACGATTGTGCCTTGAGATTGTCTTGCAATGTGAATGGCCATATCCAAACCACGAATGGAATTTTTTGAACCATCAAGCGGAACCAAAATTTTTTTAGTTTTGATTGCCATGTTCTTCCACAAAGGAATTAGAATTTATAACTCTATAACGATTATCTTGACTGATTTTCAATTGTGATAATTTAGAATTTATCTCATATAATTGAAAAAGTATGGAAAAATATGGCCAGTACATTTGTAAATCAAATTATGAGTAAAAATGTGCTTACAGTTGACAAGTCAACATCATTACAAGAAGCAGCAGCAAGCATGACTAAATTAAACATAGGTTGTGTAATTGCCACTGAAAATTCCAAACCGATTGGCATAATTACTGAACGAGACTTTGTTACAAAAGTTGCGGCTGAAGGAAGACCATTATTTACAGAGATCTCAGAAGTAATGTCATCACCATTAATTACAATAGATTCTGAGGAAACGATTTGGGAAGCTTCAGAAATGATGAAAGAGAAATTAATTCATAAATTACCAGTCAAAGATAATGATCAAATTGTAGGAATTATAACTACTTCAGATATTGTAAGAATATCTAGTGTTGGATCAGATTCAGAAATGCGTAGAATATGTGATCAGATTATCATGAGAATGAAAGAGAAATAGTTGGTAAAAGATATTCACTTAAATTATTGAAACAGAGTTATCAAACATCATGATGGCAGCAGATGCAGGATCAACAGTATTAGAAACAAATGATAGCGATCCAATGAAACCAGATAAAGCTAAAACAAAGTTTGATGTAATTATTATTGGCGCAGGTCCTTCAGGGTATACTGCAGGAATTTATTGTTCAAGAGCAGGTTATGACACTTTAATTTTATCAGGAATTCTTCCAGGAGGACAGTTAGTAAACACCACAGAAGTGGAAAATTATCCTGGATTTGAGAACGGAATCATGGGTCCAGATTTAATGATAGACATGAGAAAACAATCTCAAAGAATGGGAACAGTGATTATTGATGATGAAGCAGTAGATGTAGATTTTAGACGAAGTCCCTTCAAAGTTTTAACAGCATCAGAAGAATACGAGGGACGCGCAGTGATTATTGCAACTGGCGCAAATCCAAGAAAAATGGGATTGACAGGAGAACAAACATTTGCAGGAAAAGGTGTTTCATATTGTGCAACATGTGATGGACCATTCTTTAGAAATCAGGAGATAGTTGTAGTAGGAGGAGGAGATTCAGCCATAGAAGAAGCAACATTCCTTACGAAATTTGCCACAACGGTTCACATCATACATAGAAGAAATGAATTACGTGCAAGTAAAATAATGCAAGAGCGCGCATTGAACAATGAAAAAATAAGAATTCATTGGGATTCAGCAGTTACAGACATCAAAGGAGACCAGAAAATGCAGCAGGTTATTCTAAAAAATCTAAAAACACAAGAAGAGACAATAATTGATGCGGGCGGTCTTTTTGTTGCAATAGGACATGAACCAAATACAAAATTATTCAAAGGTCAAATTGATTTGGATGATGAAGGATATGTTATCTTAAAAAATAAAACCCATACAAATATTGAAGGAGTTTTTGCAGCTGGTGATGTACATGATAGAAATTATAGACAGGCAATTACTGCAGCAGGATATGGATGTATGGCAGCAATTGATGTTGACAAGTATCTAACAGAAAGTGCAGATAAGAAATAATGAAAAATGCACAATGCAAAAAGTGTCTAAAAAAATTCCAACAAAAAGATATCTTCACAATTCAGCAATTCCAATATAGAAAAATTCCAACATACAAATGGTCTCTGGATTTTTTCAAGAAATTAAAAATAGATGAATGGGATTCATTCTGCGAAAATTGCATGATAGAATATTCTAAAAAATCCAAGGCAGAATGGGATAAATTAAAAGTTTAACAGTTTTACAAGCAGACAATACACCATGAAGGATGTAAAGAATCTAAAAAGAACAATTGATGAAATTAGCATAAAACTAACAAAATTAGGAACAGAACTAGGAGAAATTAAGTTCAGCTATAAAGTAGAAGCAAAACCATCCAAAGAATATTGGGAGAAAAGAATGAATGAATTCAAAAAATACAATGAAAAGGGTTTAGAATATTATAATCAAGTTTATGCCATGATGAATTTGATTAACAAAGAAGAATCTCAAATGTTTCTTTTACGTACAAGTAAATTTCGACAGCTCGGATTGGAATTATTAGAAATCATGCAAAAAATCAAAAATAATCCATCAATTACGGATCCGAAAGACAAACAGCAAAGCCTATGGAGTAAAGACATTAAAAATAAAATCACTGAACAAAGCAACAAATGCCTCAATCATGAAAGAGAAATGAATTTATCATTTAGAAATTTTTATCAAAAGGAATTAAAGAAAATATCAGAATAGCATCTAATATGCTAAATCAGACATGTATTTTGCTTCTTTCAAAGAATTTTCAAATACTTCTTCAGACATGATGTTTTGAGCAGCATAAACACTCTTGAACTTTCGTCCATCATCGGCAAAAATTCCCACCACACATGCATCACCTTCGACAGGATATTTTTTCATACATGCATAAACCGCTGCTGATGAAGGACTGATTAAGAGTTGATCTTTTTCAAATACTTCTTTAACTACAGAAAACGCTTCTTCATTATCAACAGAGACCCAATCATCTACAACATTTTCTCGTTTTAAAAACAAATCAGGTTTTGCAGACTCTTCAAAGTTTCTCCACCCTTGTATCAAATGATTTTGTTGAGGTTGACAACCAATAATCTTAACATTAGGATTTTTTTCTTTAAGAAAAGTGCCAATACCCGTAATCGTTCCACCAGTACCAACCCCCGTAAAGAAGTGAGTCACTTTTCCCTCAGTTTGCTTCCAAATTTCTGGGCCAGTTCCAACATAATGGCCCTTGAAATTTGCCTCGTTTGCATACTGATTTGGGGAATAATAGGTATCAGGTCTGGATGATGCAATGGATGTAGCTAGTGCAATACTTTGATCTGTTCCAGCTCCTACCTTAGGACATAAATCATCACTTGTCTCAAACACCTTTGCGCCAAGTTTTCTAATGATATCCTTAGTTTCATTACTTGCTTTTTCAGGAATTACTATCTCAACTTTGTAGCCCAATACATTTGCAATACCAGTTAATGCAATTCCAGTATTTCCAGAAGTAGGTTCAATGATTATGCTTTTTCCTTTTGTTAGAATTCCTCGTTCTTCACCATCTTTAATCATCCAATATGCCGCTCTATCCTTTACAGAGCCAAAGGGGTTATGGCCTTCTAATTTTGCAAAATATTCAGTGTTATCATGAGAAAGGGAGTTTAATTTTACTAGCGGAGTGTTCCCAACACGACTCAAGACATCTGTATCAGTGACAGTAGTCATTATCCTGATTATTTCACCTTTTTAATTTGAAATGTTATAACATCGCCATCTTTGGATAAATCTAATAGTTCATGACCATTTCTTGTGACCCATCTAGAGATATCATCTTCAGCAGCAGGATCATCGGCAGAAACTGTCAAGGTTTCACCAACTTGCATTTTTTCAATTTCAATTTTTGTTCTAAATACAGGTTCAGGACAAAACAATCCAGTTGCATCTAACTTTTTTGCAGTTGATTCAGACATTGATACCTAGTTCATCAAAGACGTTTTGTCATATTAAAATCTAATCAAGTGAGAAAAAAGGTAGATTTGACAATTAGGCCAAGTCAATTTTATGCTCATAAAAAACAAAGATTGATCGCTAATTCCAACTAAACAAAACACAAATGAAAATCAAATTATCTTTCTTGTTCTCTGTTAATCCATGAAAAAGATGACATTGAAATTAAAGATCAAGATTACCTAGACTTTCAATTAATAGATAATAAAAGGTCTTAGAGTGAAAATACTACAGAAATTAACCAATATTACATTATCATAGAAAAGAATAGAAAGAATTCTCACAGAAATTACTTGTTTAGATTTTTAGTCTTGCTTTCGATCATTCTATGAAGATCACTGATAATCAACGACAGGATTATACGAGTTCATTTTTGATAATCAAATATGGCGTCTAGTTCGTGGTGTTTTCATTGTTCTCTCATAGTCGGTCACCCAACTGAGAAAGGAAACTGTAAGTGTATGTGTAATAAAGATGATGGATTTAAGACAGTCACTTGAAAGATTTTTTTAACTGCTCATTAACAATTTGAGAAAAACTCACATTTTTCTCAGACGTTTTAATTTGTTCTGCCTGAACTTTTCTCAGTTTTGTTATCAATACATCATCAAGCATTATTGTGATTCTTTGGGATATGAAAATATTTGTTTTTCATCATATTAAAACAAATACATTCAATCTACGACAAGTCAAAATCTTGATGTTGGTATTCTTAGTAGCAATTTTCCTTACATGAATCCATAAACCTTAATTATTTCATTACACATTAGTTTTCGTTGCTGCAGAAATACAGATACCAGCTTTACATGTCCTTAGGCATAGCAGTTAATAATATTGCAGAACAAGATCAAAGATAGCAATCCATAAAATAAGAGAGGAGTTATTGTGAACCTAGACTTTATTTTCAATTAATGCCGAAAATACTGTAGGAGAGGACTTCATTCCCCTACAGTTTGTTGACTCCTTTGGAGAGTCGATTTATCGGAATTTTTGTGGTTGTCATATATTGAAAAATTAGTATAAAAGAACACCATTATGTTATAGAATCGTAATTCAGAGTCAGAGATTCGAATGATTTATGAATTATAGTTCTTGGATTCAAATTTTTCTTAATCATTTCTCAATTAATCTAATTTTTTAAAAATATTATTAAAAAGATACATCTGTAGGTGGATCCAGATTCACAAAAGAACTTTCATTAGAATAGTAACTGAAGTTTGTTTCATCGGGAATATTTTCTCCACATTTCTCTATCTTGTTGTCTTTGCTTAATCTGAAATTCCCATACAGTTTCTAATTTATACGCATAAAACTGAAACCAGTCACTTTGACATGGAATGCACTTGCTTTGATATCTTGCGGATTCATAGAGAATGTGGGCCATTTGATACTTCTTCAAGAAGTTAAGATTGTTTTGAAAGGTTAAAGGATAGAGGTTATTGTGAAATGAATTTTTATTCGTCAATAAATATCCAAGATAGACCCTGAATCTCTTCCCAGGATTGATTTGAGTTTTCCATGATGATATTACGGGACTTTTGTTTAAAACCATCATGAATGATTTGTTCAGATCAATGGTTCATGAAATTCCTAACAGAAGTGTTTAGAAAAAAAGATTCTTTTAACAGTAAAGAATTATCATAACGACATACATTAAGGGATACAATATAATCAATTTGAGTTTAAATTTTATCAGTATATCTCATAATGCCATTTTGAACATGGTGAGCAGATTTCTGTCTTTCATAAAACTTGGATCTTGGTTTTGAAAATTGATTTTTTGTGAAATTCTTCTCATCAAATATCTTGCGATGTTGTAAAATAATGGCCACATGTGACTGTTCTGGTGGGAATCATAGATTCTTAGCAATAATGTCAAAAGCCATTTTGCATTTGGATAATGCTCAGAGATATACTCAATCAAATATTCTTTTGAATTATTAATTTTGTATTTTAGATGAGATAGTGTTTCTGATTGTAATGCATACCCTGTTTGAGAGATATGAATTTTTCCATGTTTCATTGCTTGTAAAATATCATCTAGATTATTTTCAGAATCAATTACATTTACACATCGTCCAAGAGTCGATAAAACATGGGAATCACTACCAGCAACTTGAATCATTTTGTTATCCAATGCAAACTGAGTTGCTTTAGCATTAGATAATATGTCAACATTGTTACTATTGAAAACTTCAACCATATCACATTTTTTTGCACTATCACGTAATGCATCAAGAAGACTGAATGGATGTGGTGCAGAAGATACACCCCCTTGGGATCTCACCTTATCAATGACTTCTTCAAGAGAAATTCCTGCAGGGATTTCATCATGAATTCCATAAGCCAAAACATGTGCTCCAGTATCAATGGTTATCTCCTCAGCTGGAAAAACATCTATTTTCTTAAATTTTTCATGATCATTTTTGTATTCAAGCAACTGATGATATCCATCTAGTGTGTTGTGATTTGTTACAAAAATTGTGTCCAACCCTAAATTATAAGAACGATCAAGTTGATCTCGTATTGAAATATTACAATCGTATGGAGGCTCTTCTTCACCAACATGGAAATTTGAAAATGAATTATGACAATGTAATTCAGCATTAATAGGCATTTTCACATGAAATTTTCTTCTTTAGATTATAATCCTATTGAAAGCAATAAGAATCATCGAAAAAGATCTTCTTGCTCTGGACGAATCAATTCATCAACAGTATGTTCTTCAATTTCGAATGGATAATTACGAATTATTGCAATAGGGGATTTCAGGGCTTTTCCCATTACTAATTCTGCGGCAGAAGAAATCTCATCGGCCACAGCAATTGCAGTCACACGCAGAATCTTTTGAAAAGAATCAAGAGTTCCAGCATAATCAATTATGGGACTTAACCCAGAAAGGCCTATTGCACAATTAGTTTGACCCATTCGGAAAGGACGGCCAAATGTATCAGAAATAATGACTCCTACATTTTTGTTAGTTTGTTTTAGGATGTTGTGACGAATTGATTCTGCAGAAATATCAGAATTTATAGGCAATAAAGTAGCATACCCTTCCTGCACATTACTTTCATCAACACCTGCATTTGCACAAATAAATCCATTTTTTGTTTCGACAATTAATATTCCGTTTTTCATTCGTACTATACGTTTTGTTTCTGATAAAATCAATTCAATCAAGCGAGGATCCTTTTGATATTGAGAACCAATTCCTTGAGATAATAATGATGGAACTACAGACGATAAATTAACAGTTCGTCTTTCTTGTTTTGAGATTATTTTCTGAGCAATAACAACAATGTCACCATCATGTAATTCACACGATTTCAAGACTAGCTCAGAAATATCATCAGTAGGGCCAATCTCTTTTTCAATGTGTACTGGGATTATTTGCAACTGAGACAACTAGAAAAATGGACTAAAAAATTGTTTATACAGGAGGAATAGTTTCTAATTCCATTTTGTAATGTCTGTTAATAATATCTAAAACCTTAGAGAGATCCTTTTCTTCCAAAGTAGTAGTTGCCAAGTCCTTTACTAAATCCTGAGCTCTATAAGCAATGCCCAATCCACAAATATCAAATAACTTTACATCATTGGCACCATCCACAACACAAACAATATCTTCTTTTTTCTCACCCCATTCTGCAATTTTTATTTTAGCAGATTTTGACTTATCAGAATCGACATTGATAATTACACCATCAAGTTTCCCATCTTTGAATTGTAGTTCATTTGAAAAAACATAATCAAGTTCCAATTCCTTTTGTAATCTATCCATCATTAATGTGAAACCTCCAGAAATGGCCATAAGTTTCCAACCAGCAGATTTTAAGACTCGGCATAATTCTTTGGCCCCAGTCATGATTGGTAATGCATCAGCAACTGCCTGACACGTTTTTTCATCAAGACCTCTAAGGGCAGCCACTCTTGTTCTCAGGCCTTCTTCCCAGTCAATTTTACCTTGAATTCCTTGTTTGGTGATTGCCCATATCTCATCTTCTTTGTGAAGTTTCTCTGCTAGAATGGGCAGATATTCTTCATCATATAAAACACCTTCAACATCAAAAATTGCAAGCAATAGATTTCTGATTTGCAAAAAAATTGCTAATTATATTAAAGTTTAAACTTTTAGAGATCCAAAAAAACGCTAGTAATAAATCACCGTATGTTATGCAGTTAAACATGGCAGAATTAGAACACAAATACGAAGTTGAGATTAATGAAAAAGAAGGAAGACAAAAACTGCCACAGAATGTCAAAGATGAGTTAAAAGCATCAGGTATGATGGATGAAAAAGGAAAACTAAAACTAAAAGGCGTTAGTCCAAAAATGCTTAAAAAAATGAAACAAGAGTATGTAGACTGCCCAGTATTGAAAGAAGAAATTCAATTTATTCAGTGTTTTGTGTGCCCAAATTTCCAAAGTAGAGTAATGGGCAAAGTTCTCTGCAAAGGCGATTCTCTTTAAAGTTTGAAAACAAATCAAAAGCGTTAAAATTCTCACGAAAGGCTCATTAGTTAAATTAATTCTTGAAGTTTTAGTTTGAGTAAAGAAGATGTAGGGGTCACAGTTTCAAAAAATGAAGATTTTAGTGAGTGG
This sequence comes from Candidatus Nitrosopumilus sp., assembly GCA_029864805.1. The sequence continues at coordinate 21,225 of JAOTSS010000021.1, forward strand.
TATACCCAAGTAGTTCTAAAAGCAAAACTTGCAGATTATGCACCAGTTAAAGGATTGATTGTTCTTAGACCTGATGGCTATTCCATTTGGGAATCATTGAAAAATACCTTGGATAAAAAATTTGCAAAAAATGGTATCAGGAATGGATTTCTGCCAATTTTGATTCCAGAATCATTGCTAGGTAAAGAAAAAAAGCATTTTGCAGGATTCAATCCAGAAGTGTTTTGGGTTACTCATTCAGGAACTAATGAAATTGGAGATAAACTTGCACTAAGACCAACATCAGAAACTTTAGCATATACAATGTATTCCAAATGGATTCAAAGTTGGAGGGATTTACCATTAAAAATTAATTTTTGGAATACAGCCCTAAGAGCTGAGATTAAAGCAACAAAACCATTTCTTAGGACATCGGAATTTTTGTGGCAAGAAGGACACACTGTTCATACAACTCAAGAAGAGGCAGAAAGAGAAGTAATGAAAATTTTAGAGATTTATAAAAACACAGTGCAGGAGGAGTTGGCAATTCCCGTTACAGTAGGAAAGAAAAGCGAGAAAGAGAAGTTTGTGGGTGCAGTATACACAACCACAATGGAGTCAATAATGCCAGATGGGAAAGCACTCCAAATGGGTACATCTCATTTTCTAGGGCAGAATTTTTCAAAACCATTTGAAGTTAAATTTGCAGACAAAGATAATGTAGAGCATTTTACTTGGCAAACTTCATGGGGAGTTTCATGGAGATTGATTGGTGCTATGATCATGGTACATGGGGACGACAAAGGGCTGGTGCTACCGCCAAATGTTGCGCCAACGCAAGTGGTGATTGTGCCAATTTATAAAAATGACGAAGGTAAAAAAATAGTACTTTCCAAGGTAGAAGAAATCAAAAAGAATCTGGAATTAGAAGAAATCAGAGTACATGTTGATGATAGAAACGAATTATCGCCAGGTTACAAATTTAATGATTGGGAACTAAAGGGAGTTCCATTAAGAATTGAAATAGGCCCAAAAGATATTGAGAAGCAAAGCATGGTCATCGCAAAAAGATACAATAGGGAAAAATCAAGTTTGAGTTTTACTGAAATTAAAAAAATATCTTCTATTTTAGATGACATTCAAAAAAACATGCTAAAAAATGCCCAAGAACAAGCCAGAGAAAATACCATAGACATTTCAGATTATACAGAATTCAAATCTAAAATTGAAGGAGGCGGTTTCTTTAATGCACCTTGGTGCGAAAAGTTAGAATGTGAAGAAAAAATCAAAGAAGAGACAGGAGCAGATATCAGAGTGATTCCATTTGACAGTAAAAATTCAAATTTAAAATGCATATATTGCCAAGAACAAAGCATGTCAGTCCCCGTTTTTGCCAGAGGATACTAGGAAAAAGTTTACCAGAAACATAATAATAGAAAAAAGACAATTTCTCAATAATGACTGTCAATCAAGAACTAGAGCAAAAAGAGACATTGTTGGAACAATTTAGAGAAACTCGAAGTAGAACGTTAGAACTTGTTAAAACTTTGGAAAAAGATGATTTTGTTGTTCAAACAGCATTTTTTATGAGTCCTCCAAAGTGGCACATAGGTCATGTTAGTTGGATATATGAAGCAATTATGAGTAAATTAGATAAAAATTATGAATTTTATTCAAAAGAATTTTCAGAATATCTAAATTCGTATTATCAACAATTTGGAGTTCCACATGACAAAGGATTGAGAGGAATTATTTCAAGACCCACAGTTGATCAAATTTTTCAATATTTCAATACAATTAACCAGCGAGTGGAGAGATTTATTGAATCTCAAACATTAGATAAAAATGCAATTAAAGTAATTACAATGGGATTTCATCATGAATGTCAACATCAAGAACTTTTAGTATATGATTTACAACATCTTCTTGCAGAACAATATAGACCAGTAAGAAAAAACAGGGTTAAAAAACAAAATATAATTGACAAAAAATCAGCACACATCAAAGGTGGCATATATGAAATGGGGTACAATGGAGAAATCTTTTGTTATGATATTGAACTTCCAGAACACAAAGTATACCTTAATGATTACAAAATAGATGTTTTTCCAGTTACCAATCAGCAATACCTTGAGTTTATGGAAGACGGAGGGTATGAGACATACAGATACTGGTTATCAGATGGATGGGAAAAAGTAAAAGAAAACAAATGGAATTCACCAATGTATTGGGAAAAAATTGATGGAGAATGGAATGTAAGAGACTTTTTAGGAATAAGAGAAATCACTCCAAATGAACCAGTATGTCATGTCAGCTATTATGAGGCAGATGCATATTGTAAATGGGCAGGAAAAAGACTCCCACTGAAGCCGAATGGGAAAAAGCTGCTTGTTGGAATGAAGAAAAGCAAGAAAAAACAATCTATCCATGGGGAAATGAAGAGCCAACAGATGATAAATGTAACTTACTTGAATCATATCATTGGAAGTGTTCTGAAGTTGGCGGATTTCCAAATGGGATTAGTCCATCAGGATGTTATCAGATGATCGGAGATATTTGGGAATGGACCTCATCAGAATTTATGGGATATCCAGGATTCAAGTCAGGGTTTGATGAGTATAATGACAAATGGTTTACAAATCAGAAAGTTTTGAGAGGAGGATCTTTTGCTACTCCTAAAATGTCAATAAGAGGAAGTTATAGGAATTTTTTCAGACTAGATGAGCGTTGGTTATTCTCAGGTTTTAGATGCGCTGAAGATATCTAGATTCAGGAATATGGGTTTGCCATACCAATATTTGGACAAGTAATTTTGAATTTATAGGAATTGTATGAGTAGATCGCTGAGCTAAGATTCTTTCAAAGGATTATAGTACATTTATCTTAGTCCATACTAGGAATTGAACTTTCTTTTTTTAATTATGTTAAAATATTTTTAATTTCCACGTGGGTCTTGGTGCACATTTATCAATATTACATCTAATCACATAAACTAAATTCTCTTCATTCCCGGAATTGTTATTGTTCGACTGGCTCACAAAAGATGGTAAGTTACTATTATCTGCAAGAATGATACGAACATTCTCGTATGGGTTTCTAAGTATAATACTCGCAATATATCTAAAACACATCGGTTTTGATGACATCCTAATCGGGGTGATACTCTCAGTCACTTTACTAAACAGTGTATTTTTTACACTTTTTGCAAGCTTTTACGCTGACCGATTTGGCCGAAGAAAAATTTTGATACTATATGCAGTTTTGATGTCTGCTGCTGGGACTATTTTCCTGCTAACTGACAACTACATGGCACTAATCATTGCAGCCCTGATTGGAACCATAAATGTTACAGGTTCAGAGACTGGTGCATTTCTGACAATAGAGCAGGCAGTATTGCCACAGACTGTAAAAGATGTCAAGAAAAGAAACACGGTATTTGCATTTTACAACATGGGAGGAACGTTTGCAATGTCTGCGGGAATTTTGTTGTCAGGGATTCCGCAGCTGTTTCAGGAAATCGGATGGGGACAGATAGATTCCTTCAAGCCGCTATTTGCCATCTACATTTTTGCAGGTTTGATGGTATCTGTGCTGTATCTTCTTTTGAGCAAAAACATAGAGGTAAGCAAAAATCAAATCAAAGCCAAAGGATCTCCACTGAAACAGATTTCTCCAAAGTCAAGATCCGTGATAGGAAAGCTATCTGCATTATTCTCCCTTGATTCTTTTGCGGGAGGATTTGTAATTCAAAGCATCATCTCATTTTGGTTCTTTACAAGATTTGGAATTGACTTGGCCACTCTTTCCTTGGTTTTTTCAGTGGCAGGAGTATTAACTGCATTCTCATATATCATCGCAACAAGGATTGCAGATAAAATTGGCCTGATCAATACGATGGTGTTTACGCACATTCCTGCCAATGTCTTGCTGGTATTGCTCGCATTTGCGCCAACATTTCCGATAGCATTAGGTTTACACCTTGCAAGAATGACTTTGTCTCAGATGGATGTTCCAACAAGGCAGTCATACATTGTTGCAGTGGTAGACGAGAATGAGAGAATCGCAGCTGCTGGAATCACAAACACCTCTAGAAATATCGCACAAGCAATTAGTCCCTCAATTACTGGATTAATTATTCATTCATTGTGGTTATCAGCTCCATTTGTAATTGGTGGGATGCTAAAGATTGCCTATGATGTTGGTGTGTATTTTAGTTTCAGGAAGATAAAGCCTCCAGAAGAGAAATAGAATTCTTTTTTTAATTTTTTAGTTCCACATGGGTACGGAATAATTCCTCTTAACTGTATCCCCAGCACAACGTGTATGGGGTTATAGTTTAGGGATAAAATAAAAGACCTACGTGGATATTTTTTTATGAATTAATTCTAGATTTGGTAAAATTTACAAAAAGAGAATCTCTTCATCATATATAAAAATTTCAAAATCTTTGTCTAGAAAAAAGTCATTTTTGATCTTAGATGATATTCTGAACCATCTAAGTTTTTATAAAATTAGATAACATTAAGATTGTTGACCTCCAAGGACGTGGAACTATTAGCTGCAGAAATTTTCAAAGCTGATCAAAAAATCATCCATCAAGGCCTGATAGATTTGGAGGGAAATGTCTTACTTGACCAATCTTCAGCTGCATCTAAACCAATGGAGCCTGATCCTGACAGAATTAAGTTTTACAATCAGCTTAATCTACGAAGACATACCAGAGAGCACTTTGATGATGCCTATGGGAAAACAGACTATATTCATATCACTAGAGAAAAAATGCAGCAAATGATCCTATACTTGCCAATGATTACAATTTATCTTACTTTGGAGAGATCCATTACACCAGAAGAAGTAAAAGTCGCAGCTCAAAAAATAAAATTCATAGACAACGAATTAATCGCAAATGCTATCAAATCTTAAATAATTTTAAATTGATCAAAACTATAACATTATAAAAAATTGATTAATCATGATGGTAGTTTTTAAAATTTTCAAGACATTTTCATAATCTTGTAGAATTATGAAACATATCTACGTACTAAAAAGGATTATTCGTGGAGTTAAAGTTTATCTATTATTCTTAATTGCTTTTTACACTAAAGTCTGGACATGCAATGGGTGATTTGTTCTTTTTAGATAAATACTCGAGACAGAGTTTTTAATTCTTTATGAGACACTAAATTTTCAAAAATCACTTTTTTAGCAAGGCATAGAATCCACCTGTAGCATATGCCATAGAAATAAAAATTCGTGAAAGCAAAACCTCAGTATCTTGATGCTCTGTCAATACTAGTGAATTAGTCTCAATAGCAACAGGCAGCATGACAATTGAGATAATTCCAACTAGCAATTGTTCAATATTTCCCAGACCACTAAATTTTTTGAGAAAAACAAAGGTAGAAAGGTTACCCAGGCCAATACCTAACAAAATCAAATACTGCGTAAATTCTGGAAAAACCACTATAAGCACAAAAGGTAGTGACCAACATATGCCATTGATGACTTTGGCAGAAATAGGCCATGATGTACTTTTTTTCATTCTATGACGAATCAGGGGAAAAATTAACTTGAATCTTTTAAATTGAACACCAAAAACCAGGGTAAAAACTCCAATCCATATGAAACCATGATAACTCAATGGAATATTACTCAGATATGCAATCTCACTTAAAATCGAGCCCACAGCAACTGAAATGGCCACATTCAGAAAAAGAATACCAAAAGAATGTCGTATTTGTTGTGAGGTATACTCCATATTTCCTTGATGATTTTTTTATATTACTCGATTTAATCCATGTCTTTTGATCCAATGTTTGAGGAAAATTCAATAATCTGAAATATGATGAGTTTGTCTATCTCAAATTATCTTTTTAATAGATTCTATGAGTTTGTCTATCTTCTTTTCTTTTCGGTCTATTGTGACATAGTATGTGACATTATTTTTTTGGAATAATAATATGGATATTTTTTGATGGTGTAGTAAAACATAATCTAGTTTACCAACCACACTTGTACTTTCTTTTCTGTGTCATTAGAGTAGATATCACAAAAAGTTCATTTTTTATTGTCTCTGATTTCATTAATGGTTTTACGTCTGCATTGATAATTCCTGTTAATGTTCTTCCATAAGCATTAACAATGCCTACATACCTGATGTTATTTGATATTTGGAGAATGCTCTGGCATTTTTTTCTATAACTTATAATGGAATCTTTCCATTTTTCGGAAGGAGACTTGTTCATACTAAAAATTAGTTTGGAGCCTGTTAATGATTCTTACTGAATTAAAAGAAATAAAACATGCTGCTGAATATATGCCAATGATCACAATCAACCTAACATTGTATAGAAGTATGACTCCAGATAGAGTATATAACTAGCTGAAAAAATAAAAAGTTGATTCAAAATTGCTGAATGACATAATTCATAATATTTTATTCTTAAAATTCAAAACATATAACTTTCTTTAATTTCAATTTAGTATTAATTTTTAGAAAAACAATTTTAGACATAATTTAGTGTACAGTGTTTTCATCTGCGACTATCTTTTCAAATTCCCTAAAATCAATCTCGTCGTTTTTTATGTTGGTAATATCCAATTTTGAATTTGTTTTAGAAAACACATCTAAATTTACAATATTGAGATCCATTTCAAATATTCTTAAAACATTTTTTATTTTTTCATAGTCATTCTCATCCAATTTTTTTATTGTTGCTCCTTTACCTGTTGTCGTTCCTTGTTTTGTGTATATTATACCTCCAACCATACCTGCTCCAAATAATTCACCGGGTTCACCCAAATTCATCAAAATTCCATCTGACATGTATAGTCCTGAATTGAATCCAGCTCCAAATGTCACCAAATTACCGCCTCTTGCCTGGGCCATTGCTCTTTCCATACAGCCCTTTCTAACTAGAATGTCAACACCATGACTGTAATTAGTAGATTGGTTGTTTTGCCCTACAAGCTCAGTTGCTAGCCCATCTATTACAAATTTTCCACAATATCCTTTATCTGCCAACCCATTTTCTGCATGACCCTTTACTGTCCAAGTTCCATTAAAATTACAAAACGCCCCAAAAAAGTTACCTACGTTTCCCTCTACGGTTAAATTTAGATTTATTGGTTCTGAAAAACCAAAAACACCAATTCTGTAGAGTGCTCTAGGATTTTTTATGGTTATGTTGTTTTCACCATCTTCAACTTTTTTTCGAAGAATAGAATTCGTTAGATTTTCATAAAGTATAGGTGCACTTGCAACATTTCCAAATTTTTCAATTGCAGCATTTTTCAAACCTTCTGGAATAGATACTTGAAATTGTTCATGTAATTTTTTCTTTAATAAATCAAATTCGTTAGAACCTGAGTTTGTAGAGTGGACATCATTTGCCAAAGCCCTTATTTCATCAATATCCAG
>JAOTSS010000061.1 GCA_029864805.1 Candidatus Nitrosopumilus sp.
TGCCCCTTGGTATCCGGAATTTACGTTTTCAAACCGTGTTTCATATGGTTCACCTTGTTTATGAAGAATAATTTGTGGATATCTTGATAAAATAAATTTATTTAGATAAATTACTGAATCAAGATAATCACCATATGTTGTTGTGATTTTAGATATGTACTGAATTGCATATGTTGAATATACTAAATATTTTGCAGTATCGTGTTGCATCAATTCTGCAATTTTTTTTAGATTCTCTTTTGCAACTGCCTCAAATAATTCTGTAACAAATTCCTTTGATTCTTTATCTGCAAATACTTTATTTCCTTTTAATTTCTTCAATTCTTCCAATTCTGGGAATTTTATCTGTATGTCGTCTGAAATTTTAATTCCGAGAAATTCTTCTACTTTGTTTTTAAAATCAGGTAATGCTTCATTAGCAATCTCTTCCAATTTTTTGAATTGTACTCTGTTTGCAATGTCTTCTTTTGCTTTGACTGCTAACTCTGCAATCTCTTTTTCTTCATTGATTTCAACTGATAATTGACCAAACAGCGCTTCTGCAAATTCTTGAAATTCTCCCAATTTGTATAAAATCTGAAAATACTCCATTTAATATTATCTTGGTTTTTTCTATCAAAGAAATTATTAGTTCAACAATCGCTGATCTATTATACGAAAATGCTAGAATCTAGTCTTCAATTTCTAAGATGTGTAAGATGTAATTCAGAATTAGAATTAAATGTATTCAAACTTGGCCAAGAAATTGAAGAAGGAATTTTAGAATGCAAAAAATGTAATCTGGAATTTCCAGTTATTGAAAAAATTCCTATTTTATGGGGTGATTTTTCTAAATACTTGTCATCTCATAAAATTTTAGGCGGTAAACTATACCGATTGATCCAGACTGAAAGTCTGAAGAAATTCTGGAAATTTTCTTTATCAAAAATTAATCAAGTTTTTGATGATAGAACTGCGCTTGAAGAACGCTGGTCTATGATATATCAAAATAGTAAAAGTTCAAAATTCTATTCTTCGATAAAAAATAATCTTAATTTTATAAAAAAATCAAATCTTGTTTTAGACTATGGTTGTTCCATTGGAACCATGACTTCATTTTTGGCCGAATCTCATAAGATGGTGTTTGGAGTTGATAGATCATTCACAGCGTTAAGATATGCAAAAAAATCATACAAAAATAATCTTGATTATGTTGTATCTGATTTTTTATCTCCTGTATTTGGAAATTTACAATTTGATCTTATTCTTGCATTAAATGTTTTAGAATTAGTGGAGCCCATGGATTTGTTAAATCATGTTTCAAAACAAATTTCAACTGGTTATTTTATAATCACTGATCCATATGATTTTGATAGAGGGGTTAACTCAGTAAAAAAACCACTTGACGAAACAACATTACGCATGAATTTAAAGAATTTGGGATTCAATATTATATCTAAAACAAAAATTCCATCTGTTATTCCTTGGAATTTAAAACTAAACTCACGTGCTACTTTAAATTATAAGGTGGATTTTGTAATTGGCAAAAAGTAAAACAGTCTTCATTTGTTTTTATTCCTTTCAAATTAAATCAAGTCTTTCCATATATCCTGAAAATTATCACTTGGAACGACTGAAACAATTTTGATTTTACCTAGTGGAAAAAGTTCTTGTTTCTTTTTGTAATATGTGAATTTCCAATCTACTGAAACTCCTTTAATTTCTCTTACTTGAGTTTCTCCATTAATTTATTCGAAAACTATTGTTTGTTCTATGATTTCTATCCCAAAAAATCTTAACATGTCTTACATTTCCTTGCACTACAAATGCTATAGTTGCATCTAATTCTACCATCCTGCAATTATGGCTACAATTATCAAAATTATATCGTTTGATTTTAATTCTATGAAACATATTGCCTGTTTTCATTAAAGAAACTAGAAGAAATTTTACACTTTTTAAAGAAGAATTTTGATATTATTCTTTCATTTCTTGGTCTGGCTTTTCTGAAATGCCACAAGTTTGATTACAACTTCCACACCCATTTTTCCTTGTACCAAACCAGATTAGTGCTGCAGGCATTAGAGCATAAAGTACGGTCGCATTTGGAAATCCTAATAATGAATTATTTTCAGTAATGTATCCTAATACTAGCAATGCAAACATGCACAGAGCTATAATTCCTGAAATTTTGTTTAACTTATCTTTAGTATTCATGGTAGCGATATTCCTTTTTCATATTTAATAGAATTCCCAAATGAAACTGGTTTTTATCCACATGAATTACATTCAAATTTCTTTTTAGATTGATGTGCTTTTTCAATATGGCGTAATGTTCTTTGTGGATCTGAAAATTCCATGTGCCTTCACTAACTGAAATGTATGTTTTCTCGTGAAATTTCAACTTTTTTCCCAATTCACATTCTCATTTTATTAAAATCGAATATTATGTCCAATTCAGAAAATAGAAGAACAATCAAATATCAAAATATACATCAATTAGCATGGCTGCAATCATCATAATCCCTATACTTGTTGTTGCAATTATTGGGCTATCTGGATATCTTGTTTATAGATTTTTAATTTATGACTTGTATTGTAAAAGATCTGTTAATCAGTCCCTTCAAAAATATAATATCAAAAAAACCCCCTCTCAAATTATTAAGGAATACTATGATAGCAAAGGCGAGCAAATCACACATCAAGAAATCCAAAACCTTGAAAAAAATTATAGGCAAAATGAACCTGATCAATTTCTTGCAATGTATGATGCAATTAGAGAAAATCTTAAAGATAAGGAATAAACTTTTCTAAATTGTTTAAGGTTGTACTGGAATTTGGATAAATGGAGTTCCACCTTCACCTACGACTAACGGTAACTTGCCATCCCAAGCTTGTGTTTTTAACCACTCCAAATAATTCGGATTGGTAGATAGTGCATCATTGATAATTGCAATTGCTTCAGCTTCTCCTTTGGCTTCTGCAATGTTTGCGTTTGCAAGACCGATGGCGTTAGCTTCTCTCTGTTTTGCTTCAACTTCTATTCTTCTCAAGTCATTTTCTGCTCTGAGTGCATTCTGTTCAGCTTCTACTTTGGATTCGATAGCAGATGCAAACAATGAAGAGAATTCAAAATCTGTTATTGAAATTACTTCTGTTACAACATTAAACTGATCCAATCTCTCTCTGATGGAAAATTCAATGTCTTCTTTAACAAGAGGTCTTTTTGTAATCAATTCTTCAGCATTATAATTTGCAGTTACTTGTTTTACTGTCTCTTCTATAGCTGGTTGAATTACTCTATTTTCATAATCAAGTCCCAAATTCTTGTATAACGTATGTATCTGTTCTTTATCTGGATGGTAATTGACCGTAACTGTGGTCTCCACTGTTTGCAGATCTCTTGATGCACTTCTAGCTTCACTTGCATACTTTAGGGTACGAACTTCAATGTTAACTACATCATCTTGAAAAGGAACCACAAAATGTATTCCCTCATCAAGTGGTGGAATTGTAAGATCAACTGCATTCCAGTGTAGCAATACACCTCTGTGACCTGAATCTACTATTTTGACTGATGCTGATGCTATCACACCAATTAGAATTAGAATAACTATGGCAACTAAAACCACTTTTGCTGCATTAAAATTCACATTAACCTTAGGAGATTGATATTTTGACAATACCTATGCAACTTGTTCTCTATTATTATACCAATCTAATCAAAAACACACTTGTGTGTTAAACTCTGTGTCTCTTAACAAATTTAAGACATCTCTACATATCAAAAATCAATGGCAGATCCTAATTATTCATGGGTATATCTCATAATTTTTTTGGCAATTCCGTTGGCAAGAATAATTCCTAGAATATTGTCTAAATATGGAATTGGAAAAAGCACTGCTAGTACAATCCAAGAAAAACAGTTTCAATCAGGCTTTGATGAATATTCTCAAAAACCTCCGATGGAATCTTCTGAACCACAAATGAATACGTCCAAACCTCAAACAAAAAATAATCTTGTATTGGGTGTCTTGAACAGAGGTTCAAAAACATTTGAAAATATTCAAAAAAATACTGGACTCAACAATGCAGAACTAGATGCAATTCTTGAAGATTTGGAAAAAAATGGTCTAATGAAAGTGGTTCACAAACAGGGGATGTTTGGTCCTAAAACTGAGATAGTTCCAACTGATAAAGGGTTCAAGGAATATTATTCTTAGATTTTAACGCGGTATTTCTTTAATCTTCTGATTCGTTATATTCTTCATCTTGCTCATAATTTTCTTTGAGTTCAAGCTGATGACTTTCTTCCCTTATTTCTTCATGATCTAGTTTTTTCAATTCTTTTTCTGATTCTTTGGACGTGATCAACTTCATGTAATCTGGAATATTAGTAAAGTTGTAATTTCCAAGTTTGATATTCATTATAAAATTTCCACTCAAAATTTTATTTCAGATTGGATTTAGAGCTTATCGCTAAATCTGGATCTGAATTTATCTATTCTATTTTGAGTGTTGTATTCATCTGGATACGAACTCTTATGAGATCTTTTTCTCATTTCTTCCTCGTGTTCTTTTCTAGCATGATGTAACCTGTCTTTCTCGTGAATGAATTCTTTACCACATTTCTGACATTTTACTATGGTTTTGTGATGTTCATGTCTAACATGTACAACCAAATCTTCGTGATTTGAAAATTTTTCTTCACATTGAATACAATTATTTTTTTTACTGAATGGATTTTGCATTTTATTACGAGAATTTTTTATTGTAATCCCACAATTAATTTTATGGGTTTAATTCCTTTATTGGAAATCAGTTTTACTCTTAATATGTAGCTCATTTTGACTTTTTTCATGGATATTAATAAAATTCTAGTGCCTGTTGATGGCTCAAAAAAATCTTTTCAAGCTTTAGATAGGGCAATAACCCTTGCAGGATTTACACATGGACACGTAACTTGCATTCATGTAATTCCTCATGTTTCAGAAGGTGGTCCTAGAACAAAGGCGTTTGATAAACAACTTAAAGAAGATGGAGAAATTGTTCTAAAAAAAGCATCCAAACGTGCAGGAAACAAGAATGTCAAATTCTCCACAAAACTTTTGAGAGGTTCCCCTAGTCATGTTACATTACATACTGCAAAATCTGGAAAGTTTGATCATATCGTTATGAGTACTACTGGTGCTGGTTCTGCTTCAGGTGACATGATTGGAAGTGTTTCAAATTATATTCTTCAAAAATCTAAAGTTCCTGTATATCTGATTAAATAATCTGAGGTATGTCTGTGTCTGATTTAAATTCAATTCTAAAAAAACCGCTTACTACTGAAAAAAACTCGTCTCTGTCACATGTTATTTCTGAACTTTTAAAACACAATATTAGTAGACTGATTGTCACTGACGAAAATTTACCTGTAGGAATTATTACTGAAAAAGACATTGGCTTATTTTTATTAAATGATGATACTGAAAAGAATCTTGATGACATTCCTGTATCTCAAATAATGAATAAAATTACATCTGTACTTGATTCTGTGGATATCAAAGGATGTGTTGAGATAATGCTTGAAAAAGGAATTGGCTCATTGGGAGTCACTTCAAACAAAGATGGTCTAATCGGAATTATTACTAAAACCGATATTGCTCAACATTATGCTCAAAATAATGCTGGGATGCACAAAGTTGGTGATATTATGACAATTTCATACCTTTCTATGAATTCTGATAATTTTCTTAGTGATGTTGTATCCAAAATGATTGAAGAAAAAATCTCTAGAATTTTCTTAAAAAATGAACACAATGATCCTGAGGGAATTTTGACATTTCGTGATTTATTTCACGTTGCATTAGAACAAGGGAATTTGGATTCCGTGTTGGATAACGCTGATCAATCCATATCTGTAGTTTTTACAAGAAAGGGTTTTCTTTCTGATTCTGGTTTTGGAAACACTATCAAGGCAAAGGATGTAATGACTAAAAATTTTAAATCCGTAGACTTTGAAGAAGACCTTGTTGTTGCATGTAGGGCAATGGTTCAAAACAGAATTAATGGAATGGGAGTTAAAATTAATGGTAAATTAGGTGGAGTCATTAGTAAAACTGACATCTTGAAGGCAATTTACATAGATAATCAATCTAAATAATTTCTATTTTATCGCAGAAAAGTAAACCCTGAAAATTTACCTAATTTTGTATTTAGATCTGCATTAAATTTTAATCATATCTTAGATGTGTACTGAGGGAAAATTCTATTAAATTATCTACATGTCGTGGAGTGAAAAAATACATTCAATTAAACTATCATGAAAATCATGAAAAAATTGGGATTGTATTATTGAAATGTTTTGACATATATTCGTGAGTAAAGACAAGTGTTTAGAAATTGCAAAAACCTGTAGTAATATTTGATTTTGATGGAACAATTGCTGATACTTTGAATTCTATAATATCTATAATGAATGATCTTTCTGATGAATTTGGATTTAGGAAGATTTGTGATGAGGATATTGAATATCTTCGTGGGCGAAGACCTAGAGAAATTCTAAAACATCTTGGGATATCTGTCTTCAAACTCCCTTTTGTGATTAGAAAGGTAAGGCGAGAAATTAATTCCAATATTGCACTCTTGTCTCCATCTGTGGATCTGCTTCCTATGCTGAAACTTCTCAAGAAAAATGGTTGTCAAATAGGAATTGTTACAACAAATATTGAAGAAAATGTGAAAAAATTCCTCCATGCAAATAATCTGGATCAATTTGATTTCTTTTATACTGCAAAGAAAGTTTTTGGTAAAGACAAAACAATTTCTAAAATTATCAAAGATATGAAATTCGACAAATCTGTAGTATACTTTGTTGGAGATGAAGTACGTGATATTGAAGCTGGCAAAAAAGTTGGAATTAATACAATTGCAGTAAGTTGGGGATATAACACTAAATCTGCACTTGACAAAGAGCATCCTGATTACCTGATAGATTTTCCTTTGGAGCTTGAGAAAATTATTTTGCATGCGGATAAATAATAATTTTGCTTTTATTTCTCAAATATGGCAGATTCAAGATCTTTGAATATCTCAAATTTTTCGTTCTTTTCTGAATTTCATTTTGCTTGAGTGTATTAAGGCTCACAAAACAGGTTATGCGGAGGAGTGTATTAAACAAAGTTGTGTGTGCCGGGGGCGGGCTAGCACGTGTAAGTTTGAACGCCCTCTGGTTTTTCTTATCAGTGGACATTTTTATCACATACATAATGTTACTTCCTAATCATAAAGTTTTCTTTTGATCATCAAGGGATTGATAATTCGTTGCAGTCCTGCCAAACGACAAAGTGATAATTCGACAGGATTCGATACGAGATGAAGGTGGACCCGACCATGTCACACACTAATCACTATCGAATCCTAAAAAATAACGCAGAAAGTTAATCGGAGTACTTACAAACTCCTGCCAATTTTTTTCCAAATGCTAGTTAGCATGATATTATTTGACAGTTGTTTAATCATCATGCAAAATTAACACTCTTTAGCCGGTTCAAATTCAAGTGGGAGCACAACGTGCATGGGGATATAGTTAAGGGGGAAATTCTAAGACCCACGTGTAAGTAATTCAATTCATACAAACTGTCAGAATCAATCAAAAATCAGAATGATTCAAATTAAAAATCAGTTACTAATGATTGACTGAACTTTTTATTTTGATTTGCATTTATTTAGCAACATGCTATCGAAGATTTAACCCAAGGAAACATCAAGAATAAGCATGATGATTAAACCTATCATCAACATGATGGTTGGCAATGAATTTGTTTTTTCCTTTTGTGATTCTGGAATTATTTCATGTGCTATTACAAATACCATTGCACCTGCTGCAAAACCCATTGCGTATGGAAGTAACGTCGTAAATGCAGACACCCAAATTGCACCTAGAACTGTTAGAGGTATTTCTACGCCTCCCGACAAAAACCCATAGAAAAAGGATTTTTTTCTGGAGTATTTTTCTGTAGATAAGATAGAAAAACTTACTGCCATCCCTTCAGGTATGTTTTGAATTCCTATGGCAAACATTAACACCAATGCGTTTGTAATGTCTCCTACACCAAAACCGACACCAACTGCTAACCCCTCGGGAAGATTGTGCAATGTAATTGCAAAAACAAACAACATGATTCCATGCATTCGTCGTGTGGAAACTTTATGGGTGGGGCTGTAACTGTGAATTCCAAATTTTCCAATCCATCGGTCACCTAGAAAAATGAAAATTCCACCCAATCCAAGTCCAATAGACACTGGTACAATCCCACTCATCTCAGTTGCAGGAATGATCAAACTAGTGAAGCTTGCAGCCAGCATCACCCCTGCAGCAAGGCCTAAAGATGCATTGATGACTTTAGACGAGACATTTTTTACAAGAAAAACACTTGTTGCCCCCAGTACATTCATGACTGCAAGAAAAAGCCCTCCTAAAACTGCCAAAAAGAGAAGATCCAGATCTTTGACATACTCAATGATTTCCAAGCAACATGGGTGTGGCAGATAAAAAATTAAATGCATTGCTAATATTCAGTTTGAAAATACTACCTTGAACTAATTTTGCAAATCCCTACTATATTAAATCAAAAAAAATTTGAGGTAGTTTTTACTTAACTTCATACCTACAAATGGAAAGATCCAACTGCAGTGCATTTCTAGAATTGATGGAGAACCAAATCCTTACCTCATCACCAGAACTAATTTTGCTTATCTCTTAACTGGAATTAACAATGGCGATAAGCATCATAGACTGTACATTGAAGGATTGGAAGTGCAGTCAGATTTATTGGAACCCGGTCAGCAGGAAACACTCACCATTTACTCTGACAAAGAGGGAGTCCACAAATATTTTGACAAAAGAGAAAACCTAGAACACTTTGAATTCCTTGAGGTAAAGACTGTAGTTACAAGCGATGAATTTACAGGGATTTGGCATGATCTGATATGATTTTTTAATTTGACTTAGGAGTCATCTAACTGTTTAACCAACCGACCATAACCGTCCAAAGGGATGGGCATACTTTGGCCCATTCTTTCAAATTATATTTTATCAATCCTTGATTAATACAAATCACCTGGTGAACAGGATGAACAAATCATTCGTGTTGCTTTTATTCAAATTTTGCAATTGTACTATAATGTCTAATCAAGATAATCAAAACAAATCAATTTCATGGGAAGAAGTACAAGGACTGTCCTGGATTTTTTATGAGGACTAGACTTTTTTCTAATCTACTTTCAGGTATCTCTGAAAAAAATTAAAAAATAAGATTTTATGGATTGATTTTATCATTGCTCTGCTTTTTGAAATCAAAATCACCAAAAATAGAACATTCTCCTGTAATGTATCCTTATTTTCTCCAAATATGTGAAGTGGTTTCTTTTTCACATATTGGAAGACTATCTTTCTTTTACATCAAAGTTAAGATTGCATTCTCTGTTGAGATCTTTGACTATCATGAGATATGTAAATATCAAAATTCCAATCGATAGCAAACGCAAAGGAATCTCAAGATTGGTTAGAAACGTAGTGGCAGCAATGCCAACAGTGCCAAAAATTGAAATCAGTGCAACCCCTACGCCCCCGCAACATGCCCCCGCTCCAGCTCCTAAAATAGACCCAAGCAGTCCAGATCTTAGTTTTTTAGTGCTTGCCTGCAAAAATCTGATTCGGTATACTGACATGCTAAGAACAAGACCAGTAAGTGCCGAGATAATCACAATTGAAAGAAAGTTTGGAAGTTGGTAAATTGGAACATAAAAAAACACGTAGGGCTCTAGAAACAAAAATTCCGTAACCGCAAGAAGCGGGAGACAAAGCGAAAAGAAGATGACAATTGCCAAAAAAATGTAACGAATGTTCATAAAAACAACTCGTAGTGCAAGTACTTGTTTTTCTACAAATGTCAATTTGACTCTAGCTCATTTATGACTTTTTGAAATATCATTGGAGGTTGCGGTCCGGTTATTTTCTTTGTGGTGTCATCTGAATTGATTATGAAAAATACGGGAGTGCCAACCACCCCATGAAACGAACCTACTTCCTTGTTATATTGTACCTGCAGTTTGTATTTATCCCACAACAGGCAACTGTCAAACTGTTTGGTGTCCAATCCAAGGTCTGCGGCATATCCGACAAGTGAGTCATGGCTTGCCCAACCGTTGTTTATTCCGTTTTGTTTTTCATATAGAATTTTTTGGTAATCTGCATATCTGTTCTGATCATTGGCACAGTGAGAAGCTTCTGAAGCTAGAAACGAGTCCTCTCCAAGAATTGGAAAGTCAAGATGATAAAA
>JAOTSS010000022.1 GCA_029864805.1 Candidatus Nitrosopumilus sp.
TAGTGCAGATTCAAAACTTAACATAGATTTAGTTTCTTCGGAAATTTTGATATTTCTGACAAGACCAAAAACAATTGCAGAACTACTTCCACCAACAATTGAACCTAACAAAATACTTTCTAACCATAACCATCCTAAAGCAAAATGAGCAGCAAATGTAATCATGGCAACAGATAAAATGAAACCTAAAACCGCTAATGTCACTGAAAAATGAGCAGTTCTTATAACATGTTTGATGTCAAGATTCAATCCTCCATCAAACATGATAATTATTAGTGCAAGTGCTGCAAAATATGGAACTACTTGGATAACGGCTTCTGGTTGAATTAATCCAAAAACTGGTCCTATAATCACTCCAAGAATCATCAAAAATGCTACATCAGGAATTCCTGTTTTTTTGAAGAATGCCTCTCCTGCAACACCAAGAAAAATCACAACACCTGCTGCAAGCAAAATAACATGAGCGGATGCAATTGGCCCATCCTGAATAGACAATGTACCTATAGAATTCTGCAATTCAGCAAGTTTATCTAAAATTAAACTTGAATCAAAACTAGATAATGGAATAAAATCTTCTATTTGTCCTCTAAACAACTGTAATATGGATAAGATTATTTGATTCATCTACTAAATCTATACATTTCTAGAATGAAATTAAGTCCAATTTATTTGATAATTTTAGCTCCTTGATTGATTTTAGATACACATTAAATCAACAATTACAATAGATTTGTTGCTTGAGTGCTACAAATCAACTACGCGCTGACCATGATCAAGTTCGACGTCTAGAAAAAATAGTTTTAAAGTGTTCTGTAGAACTCTACAAAGGAACAAACATTCCATTTTCAGATCTGACAAAAATCACCTTGGTTATTTCAGAATTTATTGATTCTATCCACCACTCAAGAGAAGAAGATTCATATTTTCCATGTGTTGCAAGTTATGATACCCTAAAAGAAGAAATTCGAAAATTTATGATAGAACACGAATTTGGAAGAAATATTGCTCGGCAAATATCACATCATCTAAAAAGATGGAAGGATGGTGAAGATGCAAAAGAACCAGTATCAAGATACTTGAGGACATATGGTATATTTCTAAATGATCATCTTAACAAGGAAAACAAATTTTTTGATGATGCAGAAGCAAATGTGTTATCTAAAGATGAAGAAATTGAAATGTATGAACAATACAGATCAGTATTTGCAATAGTAAAGAAAGTAGATGAAATGATTGCAGAGATTGATTATTTAGAAAAACAACCTTGGGCTAAAAATTAACGTAAACTCTTTATGGGTTGTTTTGATGTTTTTATTTATGAAACCTTTTGTTCTTTGGATGACTGGTCTTCCTTGCTCAGGAAAGACTACTATCGTAAAAGACTTGCAAAAAGATATCCCAAATTTAGCAATGCTTGATGGAGATGAACTAAGAGAATGGTTTTCACCAAAAGACTTTTCAAAAGCTGGACGTGATGAGCATAACAAAAAAGTTGCTCACTTGGCTAAGCTTTTGTTAAATCATGGTGTTCCAAGCATAGTATCTCTAGTTTCTCCGTATTCCGAAAACCGAAAAAATGCTAGAGAAATTATTGATGCTGGCAATCAGTTTGCGGAAGTTTATGTAAAATGTTCACTTGCAAAATGTGAAGAAAGAGATGTTAAAGGCATGTATGCCAAAGCAAGAAAAGGAGAAATCAAGGGTTTTACAGGAATTGATGATCCTTATGAGGCTCCTGAAAATGCTGATTTGGTAATTGATACAGAAAATGAACCTCTTTCAGATAGTGCAAACAAAGTAAAGGACTTTCTTAAAGAAAGAAACCTACTCTAATTTTTTAAATTCTTCAAGAATTTTGTTATGAATTAATCCATTTGTTACCAAAATTCCATTTTGATGATAAACCTCTTTGTTGTTGTATGTAATATCATTTCCTAACATGTCTGTCATTCTTCCGCCAGCTTCTGAAATTATACAATAAGAGGCAGCAGAATCCCATTCTTTCATTTTATTTGTAGTTGTAATATATGCCTCAGCTTCTCCTGAGCTAATTTTTCCTACCTTTAATGAGCTACCAATACTAGTAAAATCTTCAATACCTAATTTTTTGATAAACAATTTTTCTTTATCAGACAAGTGATGTCGTGATCCAACTGTCCTACATTTTGAAAGATCTGAAACTTTTGTTACAGATATTTTCTCCCACTCATCATTAGAATATCTAAATGCACCACTTCCTTTTTGTGCAACAAAAAATGTTTTTCCTGTAGGCCAACCAATTACTCCAAGAATTGGTTTTTTCTTTTTTATTAATCCAATCATAATTGTAAATTCACCTGTTTTATCAATAAAATCAGAAGTTCCATCAAGTGGATCTACTATCCAAATAATGTCCTCTGATAATCTAATCAAATCATCATCATCTTCTTCAGATAATATTAGATGACCTGTCTGTGAAAGAATCTCTTTGATGATGTCATTACTTTTAATATCTGCCTCTGTAATTGGTGAATCATCACTTTTTGTAAATGACTCAAAATCTCTTTCATAAATTTTTAAAATTGCTTTACATGCCATTTCAACAGCCTTGATAGCGATTTCTAATTCAGGAATCTTATCTATTATTGGAATATCTTTCAATTGAAAAACCTAGGTTGTTAGTTCTGGCTTTAATGTCCATGCTACGCCTAAAACAATAAATGGAATTGACATAATTCCAATTATTCCAAGAATTGTATTAAATTGTGATTCTGAAACTTCTGGATTATTCACTATCCATGGTAATGGCAATGAAATAATTACCCAAATAACTCCTAAAAGTATTATCAATTTAGCCTTTGATTTTCTACTTTTCATCGCTTTTTGTGCTCCTGCATTGTATTAAATCCATGTGAATTCATTTAATTGATTCTCCTCCATCCACAGCAAGAATTGCCCCCGTAGTCCAAGATGCATCATCTGATGCAAAATACAACACTGCTTTTCCTATTTCCTCAGGTTGACCAATTCTGCCTATTGGATGTTCGTTATCCATGAATTCTTTGTCTTTTTGATTT
This sequence comes from Candidatus Nitrosopumilus sp., assembly GCA_029864805.1. The sequence continues at coordinate 3,057 of JAOTSS010000022.1, forward strand.
TTCAAAAATGGTTTTGTCATATCTGTATCTACCACTCCAGGACAAATACAATTCACCCGGATCTTGTCTTTTGCATATTCAAGTGCCCAACACTTCGTTAATAAAATTAATGCGGCTTTTGCTGCAGAGTATGCATCAGCATTAAATCCTTGATATGCTTTTAATCCGGCATCTGATGAAATATTGATTATTGAACCCGATGTTTTTTGTAGGTATGGAATTGTCTCCTTGGTAAATCTAAACTGCCCAGAAAGATTTACATCTAAAACCTCATTCCATTCATCTTCATCAATTTTATGTAGTTCCTTAATTTTTGGAAATATGCCAGCATTGTTTACAAGAATATCTATTTTACCAAATTTTTCAATTGTTTTATCTACTACATTTTTCACATCACCCTTGTCTCTGATGTTAGCTACGATACCTATTGAATTTGGAATCCTTGAAGATGCTTTCTCCAATCTTTCCTGATTTTTTGCTGTAATTACAACAGTTGCACCATTTTCTGATAAAATTTTTGCAGTCGCAAATCCTATTCCACGACTTCCTCCTGTAACTAATGCAACTTTTCCTGATAATCTCAATAGTTTTTAAATTGAAAATCGTAATTTATACTTCAATTGATTCATAATTATGTATAAAATATTCCATAAAATACATTAAATTTTTATAAAATATTAATTGAAATTTTAAATACTTCAAGTTAGTATAGTAAATAATGTCAATAGATGAAATTTCTATCGACTAAAACTGCGTAATCCCGCAGAACAGGAAAGGTAATCAGACATTTAGCATCTGAGAAAGAGAGGAAATCTCTCAGAGTTCTGCAGTAAAGGGGTTTACGCCTCTTAATTTTGTAAAATATCTACAGACACAGAACCCATTGTTTTTCCGTTTGGGTTAATCATAATTGAAATTTCTTGTTTTTCAGAGATCAAAATTTTTTCTTGTCCAATATACTTCCATGTAAAATATTCAGAGATTCCTGTCTGATGAAGTGTATTTTCAAGCTTAAAATCTTCAGAAAAATCAAAACTTTCTCCATTTAATGTAATTGATAAAATTTCTGGACTACTCCCATTTGGAACAAATCTAAATGAATATTGACCAGCATCTATTAAAAATACATCAGTATAAACTCCATTAGAATATAGAGTAGGATCTGCAAGAGTTACATGAAACACAACAATGTTTTTCTCTATAGATTGATCTGATGCAAAATTTATTAGAAAAATACTAATGGCAACAACTACTGGAATTGCAATGATTTTTTTGTTCACTAAAAAAGTTCTAGATCCTGCTAATCTTAAAGATTTTAGACATGATAAATGGAATCTTTAGAGGTTACAATCAATTTAATGGCAATGTGACTATAATCTTGATTCCTACAAAAAATAATAGTCTAAAATTGAGTCGATTTGTGGCATTTAGTTAGTAAAATTTAATGTACTGTTAACCATTCTTTACACCTGATATTAAGTACATATTATAAAACCAAACTCAATGCCTAACTTATCAAAGGACTGGTCAAAGCAGCCACAGCCAACCATGTCCGAAAAAATTAATGATACTATCAAGCCTAAAGGTGCATTAAAACCACGAGTTCAGGATGGAATTAAAAAAATTAGAATTCAAATTAAAAAATTAGATACAATGTTAACAAATTTACAAGAACGTGATGCTAAACTATTTCAAAGAATCGTAGATGCAACACAAAAACATGATAATCAAACTGCCAAAGTTCTAGGAAATGAACTAGGTGAGATAAGAAAGGTTACTAAAATTTTAAGCGGTGCTAGAATTGCACTAGAACAAATTGAACTACGATTAACAACATTTAGTGATCTTGGAGACACTGTTGTAACAATCATGCCAACAATGGGTCTGATGAAAAATCTGAAATCTTCACTTGGCAAAGTAATGCCTGGTGCTGAACAAGAAATTGGCCAAATGGCAGAAATGCTTGGAGGATTTATGACTGATAGTTTCTCAGGTGATTCAGCATTTGGAATGGATGCAACTACTACTGCAGAATCTGAGAGTATTCTTAAAGAGGCTGCTGCTGTTGCTGAAAGTTCTACGGGGGAAATGTTCCCTTCAGTTCCTACAAGTACTCAACAGGCAACTAGCACAAAATTCTATTAATTATAATTTTTATTCAGTTAATGATTCTCTAGATTCTTTAATTCTTTTAACCCTGTTACCTTCATCATCAATTACTTTATCGACACCTGAAAGTTTCTCTCTTAAACTATTGATGATTGTACCCACCTCATCAGCCTCGTTTTCTACCTGTTGTCTCTTATTGACAAGTTCTTTAATTCCTCTATTTTCCTCATCTATGTACTCGCTGACTTTTTGAAGTTTTTCCTTAAGATTCTTGATATCTACTGATTCCTCCTCAATGTCTTTTTCAAGCAATGTTCTCTTATCTTTTAGATTTTTAATCATTAAACCGACATAATCTATCGCTTCTTCTAATTTTGCACGTTTCCCCATCAACTCTCCTATTCCAATCTTACTTGAAGATTCAATTGTTGAATTAGATTCTACAGTTTCAGAATTTTCACTTTCTTTGACCATTTCTCCACCCTCTTCATTTTTGAATTTATCAAACATTTTATGATTTTCTTTTCAAGATGAGAATAAAAAGTTATTATGAATCTCAAAACTGACCTTATGAATGATTTTTATTCAATATAAGAAAAATGAATTATTATTTCATCAATATTGAATTTCTAAATTCTTGGTTAAAATTACTAGATTTTTCTGAATTAATACTAAATTCTCCAATCTGTAAAAAATTGAAATTTTGTTCTACCTCAGGATTTTTTAAACCAGAAATCACAAAGTAAATATTAAATACATCTTCTTCACCGGTTTCTGCTATTTTCCCAGAAAATATGACTTTGTAACTTAGATCCTCATCAGAAGCTACTCCATGCATTTCAACATGAGAATCATTAGATTTTCTATTTAATTCCAAATCTAACTCTTTTTCTTCAAGATTTAATACATCATTTGCAGTAATTTTCCATAGATTTTCTCCAATTTTTGATGTTTTTCCATCAAATAGAACTATTCCTGAGTGATATGCGTTATAATTTACATATGCCCAACTAGATATTTGATCTTCAAAAGATAGGAGTTTCCCTATATCCTCTTCTGAAATATCGGTCGATAAAGCATAATGTTGAAGTTCTAACTTTCCATCTACTACTTTTTCAGTTAGAATTGCCCAAAGTCTCTCTTTTTTCACATTTTTTGAAATCTTTGCCTTTTCCTCTTGACTTTCTTGTGATTCTGCAAATGAATAGTTTACAGATAGTGGTGAAGCAAAAAGCATCAAAAGAACTAGTATTCCTCCAATAGTTCTTTTTCGGGGTTTTATCATGAGTAAATACTGCTTGAATTATAGTTTAGGAACAGTAAGGAAACATCTTGTTCTTTATATACAAAATTTCAGCGAAATATTCAAAAATCATCCAAAATTCAATCAATTTTACAAAAACATGAAAAATGAGATTTTTTTAAAGAAAAATAGCTTTTTCTAATCAATTTCTTAGGCATAGTTTTTTTTCAGATTTTTTCTTCCCGCATTCATTTTTACAAAAAATCATCATTTTTTTTACTGAAACAGCTGTTCCGCTTTATGTTCCGCTATAAAGTTTCAAAATGTTCCTCATAAACTAAGTAGTTCTATACTAGAGCATGTCAAAACAACAATACAGGTCCGAAATGGGCATAATGGGTGATATCTTAGACGTTACCGCTGATGGTGGCCGTAATGGAATCATTGTATCTGCAATATCTCGCAAAGCCAACCTATCTCACTATGCAGTACTAGACAAATGTGAGAAACTGGTAGAAGCTGGCTTAGTCGAATCCGTCAAAAATGATAGGAACAGGGTCTTTTTGATTACCGAAAAAGGACTCCAATTTTTCCAGGAATTTAAGCGGTTTCAGGGACTAGTAGAAAGCATGAATCTAAGGTATTAATTCAATGAATCCTGAAATCGTACCAATTCATAGGAAAGAGTTTCTTCGAAAAGATGGAATGCTTTTTGTAAGGACTGAGGGTATCATCGAAACAATGGTTAAGGCACCTTTGATAATTGCTAGCTTAATTGTTGTTGCATTAGCGATGCCTATTCAGACCTCATTCAGCTCTACTAGAAGTCTCGATCTTACTATTTATTCAGATGGTTCTGCCCATATATCCTCCCAACTAGACGTGGATCCTCTAGATCCTGATTTTGAGGTTAATCTATTTGGTCCCTCAATTGATAATTTTGTAGCAGTTGGTGAAAATGGTTTTTTGCTATCTAGTGAAATAATTAATGATAAAGTAACTATCGATACTTTTGGAACATCTTCTATTACAATTGATTATGATATTCATGATTTAATTTCCAAAGAAGGAAGAGTTTGGACTTTTTCCTTTGATTCACCAACTGATTATTCATTATTAATGCCACAAAACTCAATAATTGTTGGCATGAATGCATTGCCATCAAATATGGTTATAATAAATGATCAAACACAATTGGAACTAAGTACTGGCTTATCAGAAATTAACTATATTCTTGGAACTACAAACCCACCAGTAACAAACCCACCAGTAACAAACCCACCAGTAACAAACCCACCAGTAACAAACCCACCAGTAACAAACCCACCAGTAACAAATCCTGAGTATACTACCTTTGATGTTTTTACAATATCCATTATTGGTATCTCTATTATAGCTGCTGTAATCGGAACAATTATTGTGATTAAAAGAAAACAAACAAAATCATTACCTGTTGTGCAAAATGAAATTACTGAATCTGAAACAAAGAATGACTTTCATGATCCTGAAACCATTTTTAATCTAAGACCTGAAATGCGTGAGGATGATAAAGAAATCATCAAATTTATTTCTGAAAACGGTGGGCAAGTTTTAGAAAGTGATTTAAGAAAAAAATTCCTTCAACCAAGAACCACTATGTGGAGAGCAGTTAAACGACTAGAAAGACAAGGAGTAATTGAAATTGCTAAAAAAGACTTACAAAATCTTGTTAAAATAAAAAAAGAATTGGAGGAAGAAGAATGAAAACTATAGTAACCTTTGGATTATTCATTTTAGTTGCTAGTATAGTTCTTGGTGGAGCTACAAGCAATGTTTATGCCCAAGATGATTTGACAATCCTTCTAAAACTTGCAAAACGTGCACAAGACCAAGTTCAAAATCAAATTTCTTCTGAATCTTCAGATAAAATAAAAAAATTGTTTGAAGAAGGATCTCAAAATGTTAATTCACTTAAAGAGTCAATTAATAACAATAATATCGATTCTGCAAAAAAACATTTTCTTAATGCAATGAAGATTTTCACTCAAATTTCCAAACAAACAGAGCCAGATGTTCCTACAAAAGAACCAACATCTGAAGTTGCAACAAAAACAGAATCATATTCTGCAAGATCAACTAAAGATCCGTCAAATGATCTTCAAAGATTACAAGTTTATGTAAATAGTCTAAAAGCTATTGCTGAAAAATACAGTGCCCAAATTGATTTCTCTGAGCTTAATGAATTATTCAGATTATCTAAACAACAAATCAACGATAATCAATTTGCTTTAGCATTAGATACGCTACAGAAAATTAAAGAAATCATTGTAGAAGTTAATAAAGAAATTAGAGAGGAGGCATCAAAACAAGAGTTTCAACGTGCTAAGGAATATGCCCAAAAATATCTAGAACAATTAGATAGACTAATTGAACATGCCAAAAAACAGGGAGTATCTGAAGAAATAATCAAAAAATTAGAAAATGCCCGAGAGAACCTCTCATCGGCAGATAATCCAAATGATATAATCAAAGAAATCAGAGAAATCTTGTCAATAAAGAAGCAGTTTGAATTAACAGAAAATGATATACTGGAATCTAGAGTTTTACAAGTTGAAAAAACCATATCCCGATTATCTCAAATGGATGGAGTAGATCAGAATAGTTTGGATAATGCAAGAGATACATTTCAAAGCATTAAACGTCATTTGTATGATGGAAAATTTGATACTGCCAATGAACTTTTGAGAGATTTGGCAAAACAATTACAAGAAATTAAAAATTCTCTCTGATGCTCATCATAAACTTCATATACATTTTCTAAGCAGCATTGAACATGGCTTCTAAATCAATCATAGTTGGAGTAGGTATCCCTATGATTGTTGTTGGTGCTTTGATGGCTTGGTTATGGGCTCCATTAGAAGGAATTTATCAAAATCAGGTGGAACTTGTTGGAAGCACTATTGGAATTTTAGGAGTAGTGTTCTTCATCTCTGGATTATTTTATACAAAAGAACCCGTAATGCATTAGAAACTCATTGAATAAATAATGAAAAAAATTATGATTATTACTTGAAAATAAGATTATTTGAAATATTTACATCAGTTGAAGGTGAAGGAATTCTTTTTGGAACAAAGACTCTATTTGTGAGACTTGCAGGATGTCCTTTTACTTGTTTTTATTGTGATACTAAAGAATCTCTTCCACTTGATTCTGGAACAGAATATACAATTGAAGAAGCAAGTCAGCTAATTGACACTAATCTTAAAAGCCAAACTTACAAGGTAAATTTTACTGGTGGTGATCCACTAATCCAACATCAAGCAGTAGCATTACTTGCAAAACATATCCAAAATAAAAAAATTCCAACATATCTTGAATCATCATGTTTTGATATTGATAGATTTAATCATGTGTTGCCATTCATTGATATCGTCAAAATTGAATTTAAAACTAAAGATTCTGATTTTGTAGATTCTAAACATTATGAAAAATTGATTGGTCATACAATGAAATGTCTTAAATCATCCATCCAAGCAAAAAAAATAACTTATATCAAAATTGTCGTTAGCGCTAAAACTAAACTAGACGAATTTAAAGAACTAATAAATCAAATTTTCAAAATTGTTTCCAAAGATGATATAGATGGATTTATCATTCAACCAACATATGGTATTTCTGAACCATCATTAGAACTATTATTGAATTTATATGATATTGTATATCCTTATTATATTGATGTGAAGGTGGTTCCTCAATTACACAAATTTATTGGAGCTCCATAACGTTAACACCTGACTAAAATTCTAACTAGGTTCAAATACTAGAAAAATTCTGTGAAAATATACATGGACAGAGAACGTGTAAAAAAACTTGTTAGGGAATTAATTATTGAGGTTGGTGAGGATCCTACACGCGAGGGTTTACGAGAAACTCCAGACAGAATTGCAAGCATGTACAAAGAAATCTTTGGCGGATATGACTCTGATTCGGAATTATCTGTACAGTTTTCAGAAGACTCTGATGTAGTGATTGCACGCGATATTCAATTTTATTCAATGTGTGAACATCATATGTTGCCATTTTTTGGGAAAATCCACATTGCTTATTCCCCAAATGGGAGGGTTTTTGGTATTTCAAAACTTGTAAGATTAGTAGAAAAATTCTCAAAAAGACTACAAATCCAAGAACGATTGACCAAGAATATTGCAGATGAATTATACGCTCAAGGCGTAAAAGGTGTTGTTGTTTTGGCTGACGCAGAACATCTCTGCATGAAAATGCGTGGTGTTAGAAACGACGCAACACTTTCCTCATCAGCATTTAGAGGAATTTACGAGAATAAGGAAGAAAAAGCAGGAATTATGACACTCATTAGAAAACGTGCCTCAGATTCTTTCTAGACATACTGAAAAATTAAATAATCAATATTTTTCATGAACAACATGGGAGCAAATCCATATGTCCACATTCCAAAAGAATCTTGGCCTAGTTGGACATGGTATGCTATTGAATTTGGAATTGTTATAGCAATCTCCATGTTAGTCTCTAGAGAGATTACTAACTCTATTGAAAATCTTACTCCTGAAGTACAAAATTATGTTTTCATGGGGACTGTTGGATTGATCTTCTTAGCTTGGTATATTGGAATAAGAGGCTTTATTCTGAAAAAGAAAATTCTTCGAAATAGCTACTAGACTTATTTTAAATACTTTGTTTTATCAATGATACCGGCTTTCTCAAATGCAATTTTTCTATTATTACAGGATTCACAAATCCCACAATGGTGTTTTTTATTTGAATAACAACTCCAAGTTTTAAAAATAGAATCTCCCAATACTTTCTTCCCAGATTTTAGCAAATCACTTTTTGATAATCCCTTACGATAGGGAGACCAAATCTCTATGTTTTTTCGTAGTTTTGATTTAATTCCATCTATCTCACCCTGGTTAAATGCAGATTCAAGTTTTTTAGCGAAAATAGGTCTACAGTCAGGATAATGTTGATCTCCTGTATGTGCACCATATATGACTAGTTCTGCATTAAGTGTAAAAGCCCACGCAGATGCAATCGATAGAAATACAGCATTTCTAATTGGAACCACTATTGAATATTCAAATTTGCTTGGAATTTTCTTTTTTGAACTTGTCAAAACATTAGAGTCACCATACAATTCTTTCATAAAGCCTATATCGATTATTTTATGCTGTTTTAATCCAAGTTTTTTTGCGAAAGATTTTGCTGCCGTAATTTCATTATTCGCTTTTTGTCCATACGAGAATGTAATTCCATACAACTCATATTTTGATTTCAAAAATGAAACTGCACAAACTGAGTCTACTCCTCCACTGAATACAATAACTGCTTTTTTCATATTACTTTCAAAATTATTTTTTCTTGTTTGCTGCACCTTTACTTGGTTTACAGATTATTGTTTGACATTTAATATTTGCAGATGCAAATCCTTTGGACATTGCCAAACTAATCTTTTTCAAATTAGCAGATTTTTGTGAAAATGCAATAATTGAAGGTCCTGCACCACTGATTGTAACACCTAGTGCACCTGCTTTTAGAGCATTTTCCTTTACTTTGGCATAACCTGGAATCATATGTTGTCTTGCTGGCTCAACTATGACGTCTTTTATTGAATTTCCTATCAATTCTGGATCTTTTTTCATAAACCCTGCAACAATTGCAGATGCATTTGATATATTCAAAACACTATCCATCAATTTTACATTCTTTGGAATTACTCCTCTTGATACTTTGGTTTTCTTTTTTGGTACGTCAAGTTTTGGAACTGCAACACACATTCTAAGATTAGTTGGAGGTTCTACCCTAATGACATCCAATGGCTCAGTCTTAACAATAACAAATCCCCCTAGAACCGAAGCTGCTACATTATCGTAGTGAACTGTTCCAGCACTGGCTTTTTCACCAGAACCTGCAAATTCTATCAAACTGTTTCCATCAAGTCCTAGTCCAAATAATTTGTCAAATGCCACTGCCGTTGCAGCTGCTGATGCAGCACTACTGCCCATCCCAAATCCTGCAGGAACTCCTTTTTTTATTTTAATTTCAATTCCGCTTTTTATCTTGAATTTTTTTATCATATTTTTTACTACTAGTCCTGCAGTATTATTTTCAGGATTTGTGGGGATATTATCCTCAGTAACTATTGTAATCCCGTTTTTAGTTTTTGTTAGTGTTACTTCATCATAAAATGCATCTATTGCCAATCCAAACACGTCAAATCCTGGGCCTAAATTAGCAGTAGATGACGGTGCTTTGACAGATATTGATTTCATCAATCTTCTACCTCCTCACCTAAATTAAGAATTCTGCTCAATGCACCTTGAAGATTTACTAGTCCATCTCCAGTTACATTGGAAATTGGGATCAATCCCTGTGCAAATCCTCCTAGATTCAAGCCTCGTAAAATGCTTGTTGTTAATGAATATGTATCTCCATCTGCTTCTTTAGAGATTGCATTCTCTAATGTACTCAAATTTGTCGACCATTGCAATATCTCCTTTAACTTATCCTCAATAAGATCTGTTTTAGTTACTACATTGACTGTAGGTAGATTCAAACGTAATCTAATTGAAGTGGCAAGAAGTGCAATTGAAACAAAATTAACTGGAGTAGTAATTAATGCACCATCAAAAAGAAAAATATTTGTTTTTTCATCTGATGAAATATTCTCTACAAAAAACCGTCCACTAGAACGATACGCAAATAATTCAATTTGGCCTGGCGTATCAACAATGAGATAATCTGGATTTATTCTGTTTACCTCATTTTGAATGTCGTCAATTTTTGCAGCAATTAAATCACTTGCCATTACCATTGCACCGTTTGGGCCAAGATCATATTGATGCATTATAGATATGATATCTACATAATTCCTAACATCAACATCACAAGTATAGGGCATGTTCTCTACTCCTGGATCCAAATTCAAAACAGCTACAAAAGCTCCATTTTTTGTGTAATAATCATATAGTTTTGATGTGAGTAATGATTTTCCAGAACCAGCTGTACCAGAAACAAAAATAGTTTTCAAACCTGACTGGTTCTTTATTTGCTCATATTTCAAACTAACTTGTTGCCAATTTCCCACAAAATCCAAATTTGCATTAAAAAAATTCAAAAAATCTGACTTTCTCCGATTCTCTTTTATTTAATTAAAAGGATAATTCGAAAAAATTATCTAAGATTTAATGATAAACTATGAAAAAGAAATTTTCATAGTTTTGAATGCTGAACTCGTTATTTACAGAACTTCAAAATCAACACAAAAACATGAATTAAATCAATTTTTTGTGCCTACTTTTTGATGTGCATTTTCTGATGACTAGGAATTTACTCAACTTTCATATTTGATTCCTCAAAAAAATCATCACATGAACTGGAGACTTGTTGCTATTCCTATTACCCTAATTCCTATTTTCATCATTGCCATTCAATTTGATATTCAGTTAGATGATGTCTTGGCAATTGGGATATTTCCTTTTGTTGGTGCAATTATTGTAATGATGATCAAACTAGGTTTACAGGGGATTAAATTTGCATATATCACAAGAAAATACCTTGGAAACTTTGACTCGTTTTTCAAACTGACAGGTGTTAGAATTGGAAGCGAATTTATCAAATTTACAACTCCTATGTTTGTTGGAGCAGAATTTGTTGTAATCTATTATTTGCACAAAAAAGGAGTCAATCCTGCAAAAGCTGCATGGATTGCTATAATGGATATTGTGACTGAAGTATTTGCAGCAGGCCTGTTATCAATTATGGCAGGAATCATTGCATTACTAAATGGCGCATATGTAGTTGCAGCTGTTATTTTAGTTACTAGCATTGTTATTACGTCTTTATGGATGGTAATGTTTTTCCTTTCCTCTAAACACACATTTCAGGTTCCAAACGTGTTATCAAACATTGTAAAAAGATTTGGCAAAGAGAAAGGAGTCAGAGCAATTGACAAAACAAACATTTGGATGGAAGAAGTATGTACTATGAGCAGAGAAAATCTAAAGACTCCCGAATCTAAAAAAATCTTTACAGTCTCCTTTTTGCTTTCACTTGCATCTTGGTCATTTTATGGAATCTCATTTATGATCATTGCAATGGGAACTGGTTATGTCATTAGTGCATATGATTCTGTTATGGCAGTTATGGGTGCAAACGCAATTGGAAATTTGCCAATCACTATAGGTGGTTCTGGTTTGGCTGAGTTTGGAATTATTGCATATCTAAATAACTTGGATCCCTTTGCATTTGAAATCTCTGAGGGAATTGAAGGCTGGAATGCTGTTATTGGATGGAGAATTGCAACGTACTATGTGCCAATTGTGATTACCTGGTTACTTTTAGTAAAATTAGCCTTGAGTAAAATATCGAAATAACATTCACATTGAAACTGCATGTTGATTTGATCAATTATTTTAGATTGTTACTAAATCAACAAGCAACTCTTTCATTTGACATAACTATATTCTATTCAGTATGAAATCATTCTCAATTAGGCTCAAAATTAGATATATCAAATTTAATATCCAAAATAACTCAGATCATCATAGTTCATTTATGTAGTAAAAAACTATCATGGAAACCACTTTATCTTAAAACGAATTTTTTCGATTAGTGAACTTCAAAAACAAGATAGTCCTGATTACTGGTGCATCATCTGGAATTGGTAGAGAAACTGCAATAGAATTTGCTAAACTAGGTGCTAATCTAATTTTAGTTGCAAGAAGAAAAGATAAACTCGAGCAAATTGAAGATGAATTAAAAAAATACAATGTATCTATTTTAGCTTGTCAGTGTGATATTTCAAAAAAAGATCAAGTAAAAGAACTGTCAGAAACTGTCTTGGAAAAATTCTCATCTGTTGATATTCTTGTCAATAATGCCGGATTTGCAATATATGGCTCTGTTTCTGATCTTTCCATTAATGACATAGAATCCCAGATGGAGACAAATTATTTTGGTATGGTTTACTGCATCAAAAATTTTCTTCCATCAATGCTAAAGAAAAAATCTGGTCATATAGTAAATGTAGCATCTGTTGCAGCAAGTTTTGGTCTACCTGGAATCGCTTCATACTGTGCATCTAAATTTGCAATGCTGGGATTTTCAGAAGGTCTCAAGTATGAGCTAAAAGATACTGGGATAGGAATTACAGTTGTAAGTCCAATAATGGTCAGGACTAACTTTTTTGATCATTCCTCATTTGAAAAAATGCCAAAATATTCTCCAACATCACTTGATCCTAAAACTGTGGCAAAAGCAATTCTCAAAGCTGCAAATTCCTCAAGATTAGAAATTGTCGTTCCCTCAGTTGTACGTGGAGCAATATGGATGAAAAATACATTTCCATTTTTTATCAATCCGATTTTGGGAAAATCCTTCAAAAAACAACTGGACTCTACAAAACAGAACTGAGTTTATTCTTCTAGGTCATCATCTGCAGCTTTACTTGAGCCTACATCTAGCAATTCCAATGATTTTAACTCAAATTGATAGATTGCATTCATCTCTATCTCTTTTTCTTTCTCTAGGTATTCTGAAACTTTTTTGCTTAATGGAGCCTTGTGCTGGTCAAAGGTAAATTCATACACCACTCCTTTCTCCAAATCCTCCATCTTGACCTTTTTGGACAAATCCATTGTAACTATGTGTCTTCCATCCTCTACTGGATCGTACAATTGCGCATCTATCTTATTATCTTCACTGTACATTTCTAAAACATATCCTGTTTTTTTCATCTTTTGAGGTTTCTCAAATTTTGCATTTTGGATTTCATCTGTAACCCAATCAGGAATTTCATCTTCTTTCTTTTTTACCATACTAAACTCACTCTAGCTTTCAGCTTTTTCTTTTTTACTTTTTGACCACCATTCTAGATAGTCATCATGTTTGTCATCACGTGTTCTCTCTCTTTGATTTAGCTTGAATCTGATATCTGAAATCTCTTCTCTGGTTGCATATAGACCACAACGCTTACAAATGAAATGTCTTCTATTTTTTTCATCCATTTTCATTGGAACATCAATTTCATCAAATAATTTGAATAATGCATCTCTGCTCCTTTCTTCTTCTGGAATATCTTCCTCGTACTTTGCTTCTATCTTCTTTTTCTCTCTTGATGTACATTCTGGACAGTTAGGCACTGTTGATTTTGCTTAATTTTTTCCATAAAAGCGTTCCCACATTATTTACAGATCGATATTCATCTGACACGCGGATTTTTTCATCATCCCTTTCGGTCCGTTCGCCCATCGAAATCCCGCGTGCCAGATGTGTAAAATTCTTAAAAATAATCTATTATCTCTTTTCTTCTAATGTTTGAGCAGCGATCTTTGCTGAATTTTCTGCTCCATTTGGAACAAAATTTTTTGAAAATTCATTCAATTTTTCCTCAAATTCTTCATAATTTTTCTTAATTTTGAATATTGCATTGATTACTTGGATAGTTTTTGCAGCAAGTATTCCTAGATTCTTATCTTGTGCCCATAAGATGTTGTTTGTATGTTCATCATAAATGGGAATTCCAATAATTGGCTTTGATTTTCCACCCATTATCTCGCCCATTACAGTATGCGAGCCATTGACAACTGCGTATTTACAAAGATTTAGAATCGTATCTTTTTCATGCTCTGAAAGAAAACCGATATCGATTTGTATCCAATCTATTTTTTTATCCAATGCTTCTGATATTGAATATTTCTTACCATTTTTTCCTGTCACAGAATCTATACTTGGTTCATTTCTTGCATGTGAGATAATTCTTCTTTCATTTTTCATGTCATCATGATGAAACACTCTTTCATATCTCTGACCGGTTCCATCATTTGTAGACTTGTTTCCTGTCCTCATCCAATATCCAAATTCATTATTTTCCACCAATTTTTCAAGGTCTGTTTTATCCTCATTTCTAATTTGTTTACTAGTAAAGTGACCTACGTAGATAACTTTCTCTTTTACTTCTTTTATAAAATTTAGATTGTATTCACACATTGTATAGGGAGGTGGAGAATCTGCAACAAGAATTTTTGTTGCCTTTGCAATTTGTTTTGCTACAAAAATTAATGATGGGTAAAGATAGGCCCTTGAATTGTATAATTTTGGTCTGAATTGATTAGTTACAAATAAACTCGGAATATTTCGATTTTTTGCCAAAATATTGGAACCCATATCTCCATCATTAATCACCAAATCAAATTTTTCTCTGTTGTAGAGTTTTCTTTCCTCTCTCAAATAATTTGCAATTTGTCTTACTAGTGGCGGGTTCTTTGAAACTGGCAATAGCAAGTTCATCAAAGACATTGTAACGCTGGGACCAAATTTTCCATCAATTGGAGTAGGCATCAATATCTCATGAATTTTCTCTTTCTGGTCTGGGAATTTTTTCAATAATTTTTCATAAACATGATCTTTGCTTGAAAAATGGATTTCAAATTTTTCTTTGACATGATCTCCCAGTACCTCGTTTAACCTCATCATTCTAGAATAATGACCACTTCCCCATGGATAGATGAATTCCCCTATTTTGAGCACAATATAGAACCAATTATGCCGTTTAAATTCTCAGTGATCTTCAAATGAATCTAAAATGTCGTGAACGTTGTTAGGTCCTACCTTAACTGAAATCATTTTCTTTGTTTTAAAGGCGTTCTCTACTTCCTTTTTTGCGTAAATTGGAACTTCATTAGAATTGATAGAAATTATACCTTCTAGTTTTTTGACACTCCTTTCCAGTCCAATCTCTTTTGCATCATCAAACAAATTAGAATCTACTCCAGCAAGCGGTATTATTGGAGTTTTCTTTTTTCCAAATACGCGCATTAATGAATTATCAACAAAGTCTGAAGAAAATATCAATGGTGATAGTGACATTGACACACGGCTATTTGAATACTGTAACATTATCTCTAAAACTGAATTTACATAGATCAGATAATTTTTAATTCCAGTAGGTCTAATTTTTATCTCAAAGAATTCTAGTTCTACAATGTTTCGTACAAGTCTTGGTAGAATTTGACTTATGATTTTAGCTAGATTCATCAAATCTGATTTTTGTCTATAACATACAATTATCTTTACATCATTTCCCTGTTTGATTGTTTCAAAACACGAAATAGCAGACAATTCATCATATATTGCACAAATTGTTTTCTGTTTTTGTGATTCATATGGAATGCCACCGTTACCTTTGTCTGAGAAAATACAGACGTATGCATTGTTTTTTGTCAAATATGAATACAATAACTTATCATGGTTCTCATCTGTTCCAGGGTGAGCACCAAGATTTTGTTTCTTCTCAATGATGTTTGATGTTGCAGCAATCTCAACATCTTTGGCAAGAAATCCTTTTGATGTCCCTTCAACTTTTACTAGAAATCTTTCTCCTTTTAGAAGTAGATTTCCGCCTGTAGATGTAATCTCCGAAACAATATTTTGAAAATCATTTTTTATCTTTCTTGCAATTGCTACTTTTTCAATTCCAAATAATAAATTGATAGCAGATGATGCAAATACAGGATCATTTGCATCAACTAAAATAACATCATTATCACGCTTGACTGATTTGAATTGCTGATTTTTTATCTTTAGAATTTTTTTAATGTTTGTAATTAGCCGTGGAATTTTATTTTTTGAAAAAATATTTGGAAAAACTACCACATATGATATTTCATCCATATTTTTTAAATTGAAATCTACTTGTTTATAATTTAGGATAATTTCGGGTAATCAATATAAAACAAATACTTTATGGGAAAATGTGGTACAATTTACGCAAGAACAAGTAGATGATTTAAACTCAAAAATTAATACAACAGAGAAAGCACTTCAGTGGGCTTCTGATAATCTTCATCCCAAGGTTGCAAAAGCTTCTAGCTTTGGTGCAGAAGATGCTGTAGTAATGGATGTCATGCTAAAAATTAATCCAAAATTTCGATTCTTTACATTAGATACTGGAAGACTACCACAAGAAACCTATGACATAATAGATATTGTAAGCAAAAGATACAACATTTCAATTGAAGTTCTCTTCCCTGATACAAAAGAAGTAGAGGGAATGGTTAGAGAAAAAGGAATGAATCTATTCTATGAAAGCATAGAAAATAGGAAACTGTGCTGTGATATTCGTAAAGTTCATCCAATGAACAAAATGCTAAAAACTTTGGACGGTTGGATTACAGGATTGAGACGAGAGCAGACCAAAAATCGAGAAAATGTAACAATGTTTCAACTAGACCATGGACATGGAGAAATTCTAAAAATTAATCCAATAATCGATTGGACGTGGGATCAAATTCAAGAATATATCAAAAAGAATAATTTGCCATACAACAGTCTTCTTGACAAAGGCTATCCTAGTATTGGTTGTGAGCCCTGTACCAGAGCAATAAAACCCGGAGAAGATATTCGTGCAGGAAGATGGTGGTGGGAACATGGAGGAAATAAAGAGTGTGGCCTTCATATAGACCCTGAATAATGGAATTAGTATGTCAGTAAATAACTCAATTAAACCACATGGAGGAATTCTAGTAAACAGGATTACCAAGATTGATCCAACTGGATTATTCTCAATTACAATCACAGAAGATCTTGCAAATGATGTTGAAAATATTGCAGATGGAATATTTAGTCCACTTGAGGGATTTTTGGGGAAGGAAGACTTTGAAAGCGTTGTTTCACGAGGAAGATTAACAAATGGTTTGGCTTGGACCATTCCAATAGTCCTTGATGTTGACGAACAAACTGCTTCTAAAATGAAGGAATCAAAAGACGTATTGTTAAAAAATCCAGATGGAGTTGGAGTTGCAGTTTTGCATGTTGATGAAACCTATTCCTTTGACAAAGAAAAAACCGTTCAAGGAGTATATGGCACAAATGACAATTCTCATCCAGGTGTTGCAAAGACAATGTCAATGCAGGATTATCTGGTGGGAGGAAAGATTGACTATATTCAAAGACCTAGTGATACCGAGATTAGAAAAAACAGGCTGACCCCTAATCAGACACGAGAAGCATTTGCCAAAGCAGGATGGAAGACAATTTGTGCATTTCAAACCAGAAATCCTCCACATGTAGCTCATGAGATGCTACAAAAGACATCAATTACTACACGAGATGGAGTATTTGTCAATCCGATTATTGGCAAGAAAAAATCAGGCGACTTTGTTGATGAAGTTATTGTAAAGTGCTATGAAATCATGATAAAATTATACTATCCAGAAAACAGATGCATGCTTGGAACCCTACATACTGAAATGAAATATGCTGGTCCAAAAGAAGCGATTCATCACGCAATTATGAGACAAAATTATGGATGCACACATATCATTATTGGACGAGACCATGCAGGCGTTGGAAAATTTTATGATCCTTTTGCTGCACAAAAAATCTTTGATGACTATCCAGAATTAGAAATTGCTCCAGTGTTTTTCCCACCATTCTTCTATTGTAAGAAATGTCTTACATACACAACTCCTAAAGCATGTCCACATGGCGATGATGATAAAGAGCAAATAAGTGGAACAAAACTAAGAGAGATGATTCAAAATGGCCAAGCACCTTCTGAGTTTATTCTAAGACCAGAAGTAGCCAAAATAATTTTAGATCATCCTAAACCATTTGTTGATTAGATTTTTATTCAATCAAATTTGTTCTAGCTTGTGAAGTATATTTTTCTGGTATTATTTTTAGTATTTTTTATCTCTCCTGTATTTGCTCAAGAATTGACAAATCCATCGTTACTTCTTGATACAATAGAGATTCCTGCAGATGAATTCAATCGAATTTTGCGAGATGCGCCAGTAGTAATGCTTGATGATGTTCATGCTGTTAGCTGGCAAGTAACAATTGATAATAATCTACTATATGCAAATCCAAATGGAAACGCAGTTCTTCGAATTTATGATAATGAAACTCATGATGAATTTATTGAAGTCGGTATGGGAGCTCAACCTGACAACAAGTTTTGGGTGGCAGTCCAAACTCCTAAAGAAGGATACATTGTAGTCCATAAAGATCTAGATAGAGGTTGGTACCCACAAGCTAAATCTATCGTATCATATACTGATAGAGCAGGACTTACCGTAAACAATGGGGCAAGAATTGTAGTTACCAATTTGGATATTGGCACATTTGCAATTGATTCGTATTCAGTATATGGAATGGAAGGCTCATCTGATCCTCCTGCGGTTAACTCTGGTAGCATGATTATAGAATTTCTTTCTGGTGATCCTGCAAAGAATGCTTTTGCTTTGTTTCCATTTTACGTAGCGGCTGGTATTGGAATCATAGTTGGAGTGTTATTTCTAACTAAGAAGCGTTCTTAGTTTTGTAATATTTGCAATTTTTCTTAATCTTACAGACATCACACATTGGAGAAATAGGTTTACAAATATTCTGACCATACATCACAAATGTATCATTAATATCAATCCAGTATTTTGTTTGGATTTTTTTCATTAATTCTTGTTCAGTCTCTTCAGGATTTTTGGTATCTACTAATCCTAATCTGTTTGAGATTCTATGAACATGAATGTCTACTGGAATTGCAGGCTTTTCAAATGCATACACTAGTACACAATTAGCAGTCTTTCTTCCAACTCCTGGTAGTTGCACTAACGTATCCAAGTCATCTGGAACTGTTCCTTTGTATTTTTTATCAATAATCTTTGCAACCTCGATTATTCTTTTTGATTTTACATGATAGAATCCAATTGATTTTATAATTTTCTCTACGTCTTTTATTTTCGCTTTTGCAAGTTCCTTTGGATTTTTATATTTTAAGAATAGTGCTTTTACTGCCTTTGTTGTAGCTTCATCTTTGGTTCTAGCGGAAAGTATTGTTCCTATTAGAATACTAAAAGGCCCGGTTTCGGCATCATGAAGATCTTGTAATGCTGTGATTCTTGGTGGTTTTACGGAATTCATTGTATCAGTCATTCCACGAAGAATTTTTTCCATTTTCAACAAAAATTTACGTACAAGTATTATAACTGTAATAACAAATATTTTCATTGGAACTGACTAGGAATGAAGAATCTGCACTAAAAGGTGAACATGGAGAAATTATGCAGATGGCATATAGAATTTTAGTTGCAACAGGTGAGGCAACTGATGCTGAGAAATTAATCCCAATTGAATGGGCTCATCTTTCTGGTGTAAATTATAATACAATTGGTGATGCCGGAGAAGAATTTCTCTCTAGTATTAGCAAAGATGCAAGAGTTTCAGTAAAAACAACTCTTAATCCAATGGGGTTTGATATTGATAATGTTGCAAACTATGGATTGGATAAAGATTTTATCTCAAAACAACTTTCTATTAGAAACTCGTATGAAACAATGGGTGTAGTTCCTTCATTTTCGTGTATCCCTTATGAAATTTTTGATATTCCAAAAGATGGAACACAAGTTGCATTTGCTGAATCTAATGCAGCAATCCATGCAAACTCTTATGATAATTTGAAAACGAACAAGGAAAGCGCATTTAGTGCACTCGCAAGTGCTATTGTTGGAAAAAGTCCTTACTCTTCGATAAGAAAAGATGATACTCCAAACATTACAATTAACATGAAAGTAAAAAATCCAAATGAATTAACGTATGGGATGCTTGGATTTTTTGCAGGAAAAGTTGGAGATACGTCTGTAAATATATCTGGTCTTGCAGAGATGGATAAAAGACAATGCAAAGCAATGTGTGGTGGAATGGGGACATCAGGAACCTGTGCTAAATTTATTTTCGGTGACGGTGACTCTGATTGTGAAAAAATTGATTTTGATGAAAAAGAGATGCAAAATGTTCATGACGAGCTAAATACTGTAGAAAAAGGTGATATTATTACACTTGGTAGTCCTCAATTGGGTCTAGATGAGATATCTGATCTTACAAATATGCTAAAGGGAAGATCTTTCCAAAAAAGATGTATGGTTTTTTGTCCTAGAACTGTAAAGGAACAAGCAAAAAAAATTGGATATACGACGGAACTTGAACATGCAGGATGTGAAATTCTTGCTGATTGCTGTACATGTTTAACTCCCTTGATAAACAAGGAAAATGTTGATGCAGTAACTACAAATAGCATCAAGGGCGCATTTTATCTTAAAAATTCTAACGGTGTAGATGTGAATCTAAAATCATTATCTCAAATAATTCAAGATGAGACAAGATGAATAAAATTCTAGTTGCCGGAAAAGTACAAGGAATTATTTTAAAATCTGAAAATCCAATTAACTTTCTAGGAACCGTTGATAAAAAAACGGGAATTATCAGCGACAATAATCATGATTTATTTGGAAAATCGATCAAAGATGTAATTTTTGTCTTTCCATCCGGTGTAGGTAGCAGCGTTGGTGCTTATACAATTTATTCGATAAAATCAAACAATACTGCACCTCTTGCAATGATTTGTCAAAAAGCAGATCTTACAGTTGCAACTGGATGTGCATTGGCAAATATTCCATTAATTACAATTACAGATGAACAATTCAAATCTCTGAAAACTGGAATGAACTTGTCTCTTGATACTGATACCTCTAATCTAATTCAGTATCAGTAAATTTTTCAACTTCTAAATCACCAATACTAATTTCTTTAATCTGACTTTTACCAGATGGTAAGACACGTACAAATTCATCAAGATTAATTTTTCTTGTAATATCTTCGTGCATCTTTAAAAACTCTATTCGAATTTTTTTTGCAGCATCAACCAATTCTAATCCATGTGGTTCAATTAATGCATAACAAATAGAATTTTTTTTGATTGGTTCTGGCGGACCACATGTTAAGACATAATCCTCATTTTGTGGTATGATTCCAACTGCAAGTCTGAGCGTATCTGATTTGATGAAATTTCTTTGCCCCTCAATTGTGAAAGAGCCTTTTGGTAAAAATTCTCCACTTGGAGCAGATTTTTTTACTTGTTCTGGATTTACCCAAAAAGCACTAACCCCATACATCCCTTCTTTCCATGCGCGACTAAAACAAACAGTTGCATGTGCAACTTCATTCATACTTCTATCAGGTGCATTTTGTGCTTCTTTAAGAATAAAAAATGGTGAACCAAAAATGTCCCCATGAAATATTTTATCATTTTTTACTAAATGCTTTCTAACTACAGCAGAATTTGATGCGGCATCTCTTCCACCAATAGTAAGCAAACCATCAGATGTAAAGAACCACCTATATCTCTCAAACCAATTTTTCTTTCTAATTTCTGAAATCATACTAATGTCCTTTTTTGACTCTGTTTTGTTTTGTAATTTTTCTAGATTTTTCAATGTCTTTTCTTTGATTTCTTGAATTGATTTAATTGCACCTGATTGCTTTTTGGCCTCATTAAATAATACAGATGCAATTGATTGAAGCGGAGCTTTTGTGTTGATCTTTATTTTTTCTTCTTGAATCATAATTAATGAAATTCCTTTTTTCGTGATTAATTTTGCATTATGTTTTGCTAAAATTTCCTGTGCAGCACTATCTTCTATAGATATAATTCCATGTGAAATCATTTCATAAAGAGAATTTGCTATATTTGTAATGTTTTTTGATTTTTCTTTTACTGTTTCAATTGCTTTTTCCTGTTCAGAAATTTGAGTTTGTAGTTCTTTAATTTTTCTATCAGAACCACCTGATTGAATTCTTTTTCCTTTTTCAACTATATTTTCAGTAAAAACAGTATCCAATCCTTCAATGAAGCTATTAGCTTTAGTGACGTCACCTTCTAATTTTCCTAATTTTATCGGAAGAACTTCAACTTTTTCATTTCTGACAATTACTGTTTCATGATTTCCTGATACTATGTCTGAAACAATCTTTTTTGTAGTATCAAAAATTCTCTTTATCTCTTCTGATGTTAACAGATTACCTATTTTTTTCCCATCTACGTTTGCAATTTCAAATACTCCTTCAACATATTTTTTTGGTAAACCTAAAGTTCGACCAAACCATTTTGCAGAAACTAAATCAGTTGTTTTGAGATCTTCAAAATCTGATTCTGATATATTAAAAATATCTAGTCCGCCTGATGGTGGTTGAACATATTCCAATCCCACACTGAGCTTTCTGTGTCTGACTTCTATTGAATGCTGTAATGCAAGAATCTTCATATCCTTATTACAGAGTAAAATATTCCCATCTCCAAAAAACTCCCCCACTAAAACAAATTCTTTTCCAAATCCTTCAAATGTAAAATATGCAATTCTTTCTGCACCAATTTGTTCTATTTTTTTTAGTTTTAATCGAAGTAGATCACTTCGTAATCTTTTGAGCAATCTGTTAGGCTCTATCTGATCAATTTTTACCTTAGTCAGCCAAATTCCTGATGTTGAAATCATCATGAATAGATCACTTTTTTCAGTATGGTGAAGCTTGAAGAGAATGCTATCTTTTGTAATGCCGTAAATATTACTGATATAGTAGTCTTGAACTTGCTCTGAAATTTGGTTTACCAAATATCGTAGTTCTATTCCAGATAATGTCATGACTATGATATTTTATATCTAAAATTATACCCTTGCTATGACATGCTTAATCATTGACCAAAGATATTAAACATGGTTTGCCTGAGTCACGCTAGAAATTTACTTTGGCAAAATTCAAAAAGAAAAAATCCGAACCTACTTCTGGACCTGACGATTCAAAAAAAGAATCAGTACAAGAAAATCCTGTTGATATTCCTGAAACAGAAAAATCCGAACCTATTCCTGAGACTCCATCAAATGATCCTCCAGTTAGTGTGGCTGAGAAAAGTGAAAAAGATAGAAAATTAAATAAATTATTTTGGATGCGTGTTGTGTTGGCTATAATAGCTGGTACTGCTGCAACTTTTATCTTTGAAGACATCGAAGGTGAAGACAGAAGATGGGCATCAATTGCATTTATGATAATCGTATTTTTTGGAACAATTATAGTTGCAAAAGGAATGAAAATGCAACTGCCATCTTCAGATAGAAAGAAGATAGTTACACAAGCTATTGGTAGCTATGTCTTTTTGTACTTGTTTACTTGGATTGTAACTTATACACTGGTTCATGCAGGAAGTGTTTCTAGTGGAATTAATATCTAAAAATAAATAACGATTGCATATGTGGAATTACAAAACACCCGGAATTCCTGATGAAGATTTTGAGAGAACAGAAAATGTCCCAATCACAAAAGAAGAAGTGAGAACTATCCAAATTAGCAAAGCTCGATTAAAACCAGGTCAAACTGTATACGATATTGGTTGTGGTAGTGGTTCCATTTCTATTGAAGCTGGATTACAAATTGAATCATCAGGCAAAGTATTTGCAATTGATCATGATGAAAATGCAATAGATTTAACAAAAAAAAATATGAATAAGTTTGGCCTTTCAAATATTTCAGTAATCTTTGGAGATGCAAAAGAAAAGATACAAGATCTCAAAGAAGCTGATGTCGTATTTATTGGAGGAACAGGTGGTGATACCAAAGATATTGTAGAACTATCTGAGAACAAACTAAAGTCAGGCGGTAGAATCGTTATTGGAATAATCTTAATTGAGACTCTTTATTCAGTTTTGCAAATTCTAGATAAATTACAGTTTAAATCTATAGACATTACTCAGGTAACAATATCTAAAAGTAGAAAAACTAGTACTGGAACTATGATGCTTGCTAGAAATCCTGTAACTATAATTTCTGCTACTAGAATCTAATCTAGATTTTTAATTGGGAACAAAATCATATTTCTCATGCCTGAATTAATTGGAATTGGTGTTGGTCCCGGGGATCCAGAGTTACTTACAGTCAAGGCAGTAAATGCTATACATAATGCAGATATTATCATGTGTCCAGCTTCCAAAGAAGACAGACCTAGCATTGCATTGTCAGTAGTTTCTTCCTTAATTGATAAATCAAAAAATCAAGAAATTGTAAAACTAATCTTTCCAATGACTAAAGACAAAGATATTCTAGAAGAAACATGGAAAAAAAATGCAAAGATAATGGCAGAAACTGTCTTGTCTGGAAAAAACGTTGTGTATCTGACAGTTGGTGATCCTTATTTGTACAGTACATGGATATACATGCACAAAGATCTTAAAGAAAACTATCCGGATATGAAAATTAGTGTTATTCCTGGAATCGTTTCCATGTTTACATTTGCATCAAAGGTTGGTATCAGTATTGCAGAAGGTGCAGAAAAAGTTGCAATTATTCCATCATGCTATGATCTATCTAGTGTAAAAGAGATAGCAAAAAATTCTGAGACTATGATTTTTCTAAAAGATGGAAGATACTTTGATCAAGTGATTCAAGTTCTAAAACAATCTGGATTTCCTAATGATTCAATATTTGCAATAGGACAAGATCTTGGAACAGATCATGAGATTATTCGAAAACTTACTTTGGGTGAAGTAAACGATGATACATTAACTACAAAATATTTCTCAATACTGGTGGTAAAACGTGTCTGATGTATTCTTTGTTGGATGTGGTCCTGGAGATCCTGATTTAATTACAGTCAAAGCTAAAAAGATAATTCAAAATGCAGATGTAGTGGTTTATTCTGGATCTTTAATTCCAGAACCAGTTTTAAAATTTTGTAAAAAAGGAAAACTCTATGATGCAGCAAAATTAGTTAGGGAAGAAATTTTTGAACTATTATACAAAAATGCAAAAAAAGACAAACTTGTTGTTAGATTACATGATGGTGATCCTTCAATTTATGGTGCAATCAAAGAACAGATTGATAATCTTGAGAAAAAAGGAATAAAATCAGTTGTTGTGCCAGGCGTAACGGCATTTTTAGCCTCAGCTGCTGCCCTTGGAACTCAGCTAACTCTTCCTGGTGTTACTCAAACAATTATAGTTACAAGAGCAGAATCTAGAACCAAAGTTCCTAAACGTGAAAAAATATCTGAACTTGCAAAACATAAAGCTACATTGATCTTTTATCTTAG
>JAOTSS010000107.1 GCA_029864805.1 Candidatus Nitrosopumilus sp.
ATTTCCCGACTTGTGGTTCTATTGGAGTCATGTATGGTGGAAGTGTTGGTTCAGGGTATCTATTTCCGTCATCATTAAAACCTTTTTGAGGATTATTCATTTCGTAAAACCCACCTGCAATGACTATAGAACTGACAATAATTGATGGCACTATCACATACAATGTATACAATCTGAGTTTTCTGATTCGATAAAATGCCCATAAATTGACAGGAGAAATTATTGCAAATACAATCTGCCATCTGATACTGACTTTTCCTTTTGCAGGCATGTGTTCGTTATCTGTTCAGAATTAATTACTATTTCCAATATTTCTTTTCTAAAAATGAGTTACACGTGGATATGATGTAAAAACTATCCAAATCCAAAAATATACTTGCCAAAAGTAGGATGTGGTGCTAGGAAAGGCAATAGTGATTGGAGGCAGTATTGCAGGACTTTTGGCAGCACGTGTTCTATCAGATTATTTTGAAGAGGTAATCTTGATTGAAAAAGACAAGTACACTGATGACGGCAAAGTAAGAAATGGAACACCTCAAGCCAATCATATCCATCTGTTGCTTGTAAAGGGAAGAGAGATTCTTCAAGATTTTTTTCCAGATTTAGAAGGAGAACTTGTTAAAAATGGAGCAAACAAGATTGATTTTTTAAATGACGGGAGATTTTGTCTTCCAAGTGGATGGGCACAAAGATTTGAATCAGGAGTAGTTACATTTACCTGCACAAGAACACTTTTAGAAAATACAATAAGACACCAAGTACAAAAAATACCAAATATCAAGATACTGGAAAACAAGACAATCTCATTGTTTGTTTTAGAAAACACAAACAAGATCAGTCTAAAGACAATTACAAATGAAAAAATTCATGCTGATCTAATTGTCGATTGCACTGGAAGAAATGCAAAAACACCTGATTGGTTAGAAAATATTGGCTATCCAAAACTTACCGAGACCAGAGTAGATTCCTTTGTAGGCTATGCAACAAGACGATACATTCCACCAAAGAATGTTGAGAGGAAATGGAAGATGTTATCAATATTAAGCAATCCAACAACTAATCCAAGATTAGGGGCGATATATCCAATAGAAGATGGCAAATGGTTGGTTTTTTTGTCTGGGATTGGAAAAGTGTATCCTCCTACAGATGAGAAAGGATTTTTAGAATTTGCAGAGTCTTGAAAGTGAAGAATTGTATGATGCCATGAAAGATGCCATTCCAGATTCAGAAATATACGGATATCGAGTACAAGGAAGTAGAAGATACCATTATGAATTCATGTCTAGATGGCCTGAGAATTTTATAGTACTGGGAGATGCAGTGGCAGTTTTTAATCCATTTTATGGACAGGGCATTACTTCAGCTGCACTGGGTGTCAAAGTACTAGACAAAATGTTAAGAAACCAAAATTTTGACAAGACTTTCACAAAGACATTTCAAAAAAGGCTTGCAAAGACAATATCATTGCCATGGATTCTTGGTACAAGTGAGGACCTCAGATGGCCCACAACTGTGGGCAAAAGACCAGATATGATTAGAAGGATGGTGCAGAACCATGCTCAAAGGGTACTGTTACTGGGGCCAAAGAGTTCACTTGCCACAAAGTCATTTCTACAGATGATGCACATGCTAAGATCTCCTGCAGTAATATTTCATCCAATAATCTTACTGCAGCTGGTCGTAAACTCGATTTGGAAAAGAGATGGTTAAGACAATTATTTTTGATTTTGATGGAACCATTGCAGATACTCTGGATTCAGTTGTTAAGATAGTTAATGATCATGCAGAACATTTTGGCTACAAAAAAGTCACAAAGGAAGATATTCCATACCTTCAAGGAAAGAAACCACAAGAAATTTTATCACATCTTGGAATTTCCATGTTCAAACTTCCATCATGGATAAAAAAAATACATTCAGAAATCAACAAGGAGATATCAAACATGAAACCTACAGTAAACATCTTACCAATACTATGCGAGTTGCATGAGGATGAAGATTATCATCTTGGAATTTTAACATCAAACACTCAGGAAAACGTAAAAGAGTTTCTTGTGAGAAATGAATTGGACTTTTTTGATTTTATCCGAACAGGTAAAAGCGTCTTTGGAAAGAGTCACATGATCAACAAGATCATAAAACAACGAAAGGTAAGTAAAAGTGAGGTGTTCTATGTGTGTGACGAAATAAGAGACATTGAGGCTGCCCAAAAATCAGGTATCACATCAGTTGCAGTTACATGGGGATATAACACCAAAGATGCACTCATAAAAGAGAATCCTGATTTTTTGGCAAACACGCCAGATGAATTAAGAAACATTATCATATCGTAGAACTACTTTCTGAGATTCATATTTTCACGTGGGTCTTAATCTTAACCCCTTAACTATATCCCCGCACACGTTATGCTGGAGTTATAGTTAGTGGCATTATTCTAAGACCCACGTGGAACTAAATTTAAAATAAAATAAAATAAAATAAAATAAAATAAAATTACTGCACTTTGACAGCCTTTTTCTTTTGTGTAGGTGTGGGTTTACTCTTTGGAAGAGTCACGTCCAGGACGCCATCAGTCAGTTTTGCCTTTACCTTTCCGGGAATTACCTTCTCAGATAACGGGATGGTCTGGTAATATAACATGCTGTGTCTTTCCTTTCTGAGGAAGTTCTTCTTTTTCTCCTCCTCTTTGTGCTCCCCTGTCACCTCGATTGAGTTGTCTGTCACGTTGAGATTGATCTCATTTTTCTTCAGACCTGGCATGTTCATCTTCATTCGAATCTGATTGCCCTCATCGATTACATCACATCCGGTCTCGTGCAATTTTGGAAAGGATGGAAAATCTATCCTTGGAAAGGAAGCAAATGATTTTTCCATGTCTTTTTTAAAATTGTCAAAAATTCTGTCAAATTCAGAAAGACCTGATCTTGCTGGCGTTGATGCTAGTTTTTTTACAGGTTTTTTTGCTACCATGATCAAGAAAGAATTTCCAGATACTTAATTGAGATGTCTAATTTTCTGAATTGATTTCCACCCATGAAAATTCTATACTTTCTTTAAATCCACAAAATAACGAAACAAAACAGCATATGAAATCAATCTCAATTGTGTTTGTATTGTTTGTTGTACTATCAATGATCTACATAATTCCAGCCGTATATGCCGAGGAAGACGATGATGATGACAGAGAAGGTTTTGGGGAAATGAAAAGGGAAAGAGAAAGAGAACATCAGGATGAAGGCATACCCATAGGTACAGAC
>JAOTSS010000062.1 GCA_029864805.1 Candidatus Nitrosopumilus sp.
AGAGAAAAAGTCAAAACAATAATTTCGTAGTCAAAAAGAAATTTGATGGGATGTTTGTATTTAATTTGGTAAATAACGGGCGTAAGATTGACTTGTTATATGTTCTCGATACTAATTAATAGTTAACTCGTCTAATATAGGTCGACCTACTAATGATAAGTCAAATTGAGCATAATTTTAAAATTTCTGATCGAGAAAGAGTTGTTCTTGAGAAAATTAAAAATAATCCTGATTTACACCATAATGCATTACTGAAACAAATTGTTCCAGAATTTATGGCAAAAACAACCTTTGAAAAAACTCGAGATTCTTTATTGGAAAGAGAAATCATTTTTGTCAAAACTAGTGGAAATATGAAGTTTTACGTTTCTACTGAAAACTATGAGGAAAAACTACAATATCGTATTGAACATAATACAAATAATTCTTATCATGATTTAAAATTAAAAATAAAAAAATTGAATGCTAATTATACTCATAATGATATTGATGGAAAGATAATTTTGGCCAATTTCCTTTTAGTAAATTTGATACGTGTAGATAATGGGTTTACCCTATTGGATTCTGTAAAAAATCCAAAAAAGACATTGTATCGTGATGAACACTTGACAATTCAACAATTAATTCATCAAGTTTTTACGATAATCAGAGACGACAAAGATTTTGGAATTGTTTTTTCTATTATTGTAAGTAATATGGGATTTTTCATGCCTCGAGATTCATTGGATGAATAATATTTCATCTAGTTATTTATTCAGGTGTATTTTATGATGATTAAATGGGATTACTATATACTAAATTCTATATGGATTTTGATGATGCAGAATGGGAGCAGGTATCCAATAATCCAATCATTTTTCAGACTGTGAAAAAAGATGTGAGTTTAGAAATAGAGGATACCTCTCACAAATCTTTCAGACTAAATTTCAAAAAAGGCGGGAAACTCAATATGTTCAGGGTCACTGGTAAGTTTCGTCTTACTTGGGATGATGATGATGTTTCTAACTCTATAACATAATAATGGGAGGTCTATGAAATATTCTCATGTCATTAGAAAAACAAATCAAAGACGTTTTGAATGATTTTGAACACACTTCATCTGAAAAAATCCTTGAAATTTTAAATCAAATAAAACCTCAATTTAAAAATAAATTAATCCGTGAATATCTTCAAGGAAAAATCCAAAAAATTCTAGATTCTACTGATGATGTAGAAAAAAAGAAACAATGTAAGGCATTAATTCCCTATCTTGATTGGTATTTGCAAGGTTTATGATCATCGTGAATAAATCTCAATTTATTTTAATCCCTGTATTTCTAATTGTTCTAATTGTCGGTGCTTTGGTTTTTTTTGGATCTTGATGTCCGTACACATATACTCTATCACATTCAATGTATCCTGATAATACGTCTTGATATGTGAATAGTTTGATGAAGGATTATAATGTAAAATCCATTAAGCATTATCTGATAACTATTAGCGTTATACCTTATGCATATTCAAAATTGATCCTCTGGCATTAGTTCAATATCTGTTGATGATTCACAGGTCTGTGAATTTCTAAAGCCACAGTAATATTTACTTAACATTGCTGATTTATGTTGTTTTATTCTAATGCTAATGAGTTTTTTATTCAAATTGATTTATTTTCTTTAATGCAATTTTAATGGTTTCTAGATCTTTTCTTGCCTGTATCATGTCCCCAACTAATCTTACAAAATATTCATACCCTGTATCATCTGCTTTATGAATATCTGATTCATAGCACGTTAGTGCTTTTTCTAAAAATGGAATGTCCTCCTGTAGATTATTTACTGATTCTACGTTATTGAGACTATCTTGAATTTTTTTAATCATTTCATTTATCAATGGAATTGTTTTCATTGCTTGTTGATTTAAAACAGGGGCAAACATTGCAGCAGCTTCTTTTAATTCTGGACTATTGCTGAGAGTCTTTAATCTATTTTTATAATGATTTAATGATTTTAGAACTATTTCATATCCTCCCTCATCTTTAAAATAAATTCTGCCTAACCAGATTTTTTCAACCATCTCTGATTGTATTTTTAGTATATTATTATAACTTAATTGTTGATGTTGTCTATGAAGTAATTTTTGCTTTTAATCTATTTAAAAATAATAAAAAAAGCATTGTAATTGAAAAATAATTTTGTGATGCCAAAACTTGTAGCAAATTGTTAAAATCCTAAATAGAATTCACTGGATTGTGAAATGATTCAAAAATCGATCAAAACTTTAGTATGTGATGAAAGTATTATTTTGTAAGCATTACAAGTTTGTTATTGTTGCAAATAAATACAAAGAATTGTTGCTCTGACTTCAAATATCATAAGTTTCTGCCACTGGCAATTCATTTCTATTAATTAGATATAGTAAAATCCCTGCTAAGGTAACACCCATTCCACTAAGACCGATAAACGTGCCTGTATTTTTGATTGATCTCAATAATGGATCTATTTGACCCAATTCTATTGAATAAAACATGATTAGTCCGGCAATAAACATGATGAGTCCTATGACTATTATCATGATTCCCATTTTCATGTTTAAAGTAATTTTTTATAATTAATAAATCCCGATAGTGAAATGGATGGGATATTTTTGAATAAATTCAATCTAATTTAATAAATTCATTTTTTGAATCATTTCATAGCTTATATTTGCCAAATTATTTTTTGAATTCAGGTATGGCAATAAAAAAAATTGATTTACTTGACATAGTTCAGAAAATCCTCAAATTAGACTCTAAAATGAGATTTGCAGCTATAATTGAACCAAAAGGCAAAATTCGAGAAGCAATAATGAAAGTGGGAAAAACCAATCTCAAAACCCAAAAAGAAGAAGAGCATTTCTGTTATCAGGTAGCGCAAAGAAGATCCATGCGAAAAGAATTTGACAGGTCTCTTGGCAAGGTAAGATACGTTCATGTCGAACGAGAAAAAGTTTCCCAGATGGTGATTTACACAAAAAGAAATATCGTATACTTTACTATGGAGCCAGAAATGCCAATAAATACAAAAATCCGATTGATAACAAAAGTAAAGAAAATTACTGCCGACCTCTAAGACTACATATCTGATTTAATCTTTCATACTATGACATTTCACAAATATCTTGGCGATTCTAAGATGTTTGAGTATGATAGACATTATCGTGAGTGCCAACAACAAAACAAACCGTTTATCAAAGCAAAGACTAGTCCTGTTCATGGAAATTACTTTGTTCAGATTGATTTGATGACTTGCGATTATGAATTATCAAAACAAGAACAAGAACAAATCAAAAAATTAATCCAAGATGAAATAGAGCATGTGAAGTCAAACTCTAAACATGATTTCGGGGGGTTTAACATTACTTCAGATCTTGCCTGGTTTGATGGCGTCTCTTCTGAACACGTGGATAATTTCTGCAACGGTCTTTATGATTTAATCTATACATATCACAACTAAAATCGTATCAGATTTTTTAAAATCTTGTCTATTGCTTGAATTTCTCTCTTTCTTTCTTTTATTGTGGATTGATTCCATTCTTTTGCAAATTCTGATTGCCTATCTAGTTTTTCTAATTCTTCTACATATTTTATCAGATGAATTTTGTAGTCATGAAGTAAATCTAGGTGATAGTTGTGATTTTTCTCAGTAGGTGTTGCCATCCCATTCCTCTTCTTTAATGTCTGGAAACATTTTTCTTATTCTTTCTCTGTCTTTTTCCATTGCATCTATTCTATTGTCCAAATGACTTTTGACAGCAGGTTCTCCCTCTTGGTTTTTTTCATTTTGAATGTCTGAGATTACTTTAGTGAGTGATTTGTAATATAAGATGTGATTTTTTTTTGATTCTTCTGATGTGTCTTCATCTTTAACATCCATTATGTTACATGGTTTATTTGAAAATAAGAACTTGATCATCTGGTGATTATTCACTTCAACATGCTCAATCTAATGAGATGTGGGTCTGCAATGTCTCTTTTTTAATATTTTATTGTGTATTGTACTTCTTTTCAAAATCGACGATTACCTCTTGAAATAAATAGGAATCATATCTTCTGTTTTTTATGAGTACTGAGAGAATTATGGTTTGTTTGGATGGCTCAAAGCATTCCCTGCGAGGATTGGATGCGGCAATCTTGTTTGCAAAGCAGTCTTCTGATGCCATAATCATCGGTGTTCACAGTGATACGAGCTTTAGCGCATTTTCTGCTGTTCGTGCCCCTATACTCCCAGAGAAAAAATGGACAAATGAGGTGCAAGGAATAATGCACGTTGCGCAGAGAAAAGCAGAGAAAAGTAAAATCAAATTTGAAAGAGTTGTTATCGGAGGGCATAGTTCAGGTATTGACTTGACCACATTTGCTAACAATCCCAAAAACAAAATCGATCAAATTGTAATAGGATCAAGGGGAATGGGATTTCCAAAGGAGATATTCTTTGGAGGTACGTCAAACTTTGTCCTACACAAGGCAAAGGCTCCCGTAACAATAGTAAAATAATTGGCATTAACCGAGTCTATTTGTCCTATTCCTTTGTATAATGTATTCAGGAACCAAACTTCAACTCTTCATCTTTTTCATCTTGATGGTGTTTTTCCAGTCTCAACAGGGTACTGGTATACTACCTCATTTTGCAAATTCTAATAAAATCTCAAAAAGTGAATTGGCAAACTTTGGTGAAATGATTTCCAGAAAAAGAATCAGTTGTTGATAATTAACCTAACTTCTGTCTTGCCATCGCTGAATTGACTTTGAATTCCTTTAATCTTGCTTTTGTACAGGAATAATCTTTTTCCTTCACTAGTGATCATACCTGATGTTGCAACCAACTTGTTATCGTGAAGGCTCTGAATTCTTCTATACGTGGTACTCATAGGAATTTTAGTTTCAGCCATGATTTCGATTACGGATTTTGGCATATTCATAATGGATTCTAGTATTGCTCTGCAGTACTTGTCTGATACAATCTCAAGCATTCTGTCTTTTCTTTCTTCTTCTTCAATTTTGATGACTTGTTGTTGTTGTTGTAATGTTTGCATAAGTAAAGTTGTTCATCATTGGATATAATGACTGAGTATGCACTGTCTTACAAAGTGCTATGTTTACAAATTTAGAAAAATAATGATACAATTAGTCTAATTTGGAACCTTGACTGCGTCCCATTTTGCGTCCCAAAAATGCAAGAATCCATCCAATTGCCACAAGTGCACTACCAAAAAGTGTAAGCCATTCATAATATTTTGTATATTCTTCTTCAAATCTGGGGTCTTCTAGAAATTGCTCTTGTGGAATGTCAGTTAGATACAGAGCCCACAATGAAAATCCAACTAATAACACACCTAATGCAAAAAAGGCAATCATTATGAATTTTGGAGCTCCTTGGATCATACCCACATCCGCAGCCTACCTAATATAGAACAAGCAGACAAAATTATTTTTTGACAATCATCTTTGAAAATCATATTTGTTGATTATATTGCAAAATTTTGTTATGAAATCAATGGTTAATCAGTATATTCGGATTATAATTATAATTAGTAGAGGGTATGGCATTAATTAGGTGATGTAAATGTCTTCAGAAAATAAAACAGATCAACAAAAATGCCAATCTATCTTAGAATTACCTGAAATAAGATTTGTAGGCTTTTTAGACTATATGGGGAATTTGATTGTTGGGGACTTCAAACCTGGATTATCTCCACTAAAAGATGAATCTGAAAGAAAAAAAATGTTTGTTGAGGCAGTCTTGAGAATTAGAACTAGGCAAGACTTTGATGACAATCTGGGCCCAGTTGAATATGCTGCTGCTAGAAGAAAAAATGTTGTAACTATAACTATCCCTTTTGAAGACAAGGTTCTCTTTCTATCTGCAGAATCTAATGTTGATATTGATAAAATTTCAAGAAAAATTTTAGATTTGTTATAATGCAAAAATAATTTTTATAAAACAAAATTAAATTATCCATAATGGGAACATTCAAACTGGTTATATTTCATGGTGGGAGATTTGAAACAGTTTACAAAACCTGCTGCTGTTTGGTGAATGAATGTGTTAGATGATTTAGATTTACTAAAAAAACAGTTGGAGGTAAATGCTGAAAGACTCAAAAAACTTGAAGCGCATAAAAAATCAATAGAGCCAGAGTTGAAAAATCCTAAATCCAAAAAAGATCACGAGAGGCTTTTAGAAACCATGAAACGATTAGATCATAATTTACAAATTGAGTATAAACAACGTGATGGAATAATTAAAGCAATGGATTCTAAGGTCAAATTCTAAATTCATTATTTTATTAAATAAAGAAATGGGTAAATACTCTCATTAACACAAAAAATTTATGAGTTTTCAAGCAAACGTATTTTCAAGAAAAGAATTAGTAATAATTATCGGAATTTCTGTTGCAGTTTCAGCAATCTTATTCATTTCTTACATGACTGGAAGATAAATTCTGAACTCTTTTTTTGTACTGAATATCGTATTCTCAGTACTCATAACATCATACTTTTTAAATTATTTTTCACTTGTCTGATGAAAAAACTCAAATTTGTGAGAAAATCCTTTTGAAAATTCAATAGAATTCAAAAATTAGATCTATGAATTTTCTTAAAAATCTAATAGTAAATTAATTTTGTAAATCCTGCTACAAATTGGAATCGTTCTTTCATACATAAATGGGGTTTTTGATTTTGAATTGGTATTGAGTTCTATACTGGAATGACTCCTGCTTTAACTAGAAATTCTATTCCTTGAATAAACGCATCATCACCAATTGCGCCCTCTGCCCACCACTTTGCATTGTTTTTAATCCACTCTGGAATTTCTTTAGAATCATTCTCACTTTGTGATGTTGATTCAACTGATATGGTTCCCTCTTTAATCAAAAATCCGATTCCTTGAATAAACGCATCATCACCAATTGCGCCCTCTGCCCACCACTTTGCATTGTTTTTAATCCATTCTGGAATTGGTGCGCTGGTTTCATTGATAGTTTCTTTGAGTAATAGATTGTCTTCAACTGGTACTTCGATTATGGCATATCCGCTCAATCCACCATCTACTTGCTCTTCAGGTCCTAAACCGTGCACAAATATTGCATATCTTACCAGTCCTGATTGCTCTACTGACAGTAAATGCTCTACTTGACCAAACGCGTTGAATAATTTCTCTTTGCCGATGGATTCTGCATAAGAGTACAACTTGTTATCATTTTCATCTACTATCCAAATATCATAATTGACTTGATCAAGTATTTCCGTGTCGTTGTATTTACTGTAAAAATTAATCTTCCAATCCATATCACATCCTTTCACTGGGGATTCTGGAGAATAGTTGTATTGAATCATCATAGAGTATGTGTTTGTAGATATTCTACCACTGGTATAATCAAAAAATTCCTTGTTGCATTGTAATAATTCTGATTTCTGGATTGTCTCTACAATGTTTTCAAATGGATCATTTGTAATACCTTCTTTGTATTGCGTCAGATTAAACTCAAACATTACAGGTACACTTTCCGAATTAATTCCTGCAAAAGTTAATGCCTTTACTGGAAATGGAAAATCATCCACTATCCATATTTCATTATTATTGTCATTGTACCATCCAAGAACTATGGAATCAGTCGTCCTATCGGGGATGATAATTGATTCAACTCTACTTGGAATTAGATGTGACTCTAATCCCCCGCCGACTGGACCTAATGCTCCCCATGATGCACTCCTGAACTCTTGTGGTCCGTGAATTCTATCTTTTTCATTTGATGTGGCATAAGATGAGAGCCATGCAATTGATGACTTGAATGCAACTGCATAGTCTGATAAATCATCATCAAAAAGTATTGGAGTTGGAACTGTTTTTCCCAATCCCCATGAACCTTTGATGGTTTTGTCCCCATCAATTACTAGAATTTGTGCATTCCACAATGTTTCACTAATATTTTGTATATCGCCTTTAATCCAAATCTTCAACTCTATTGGTGAGCATGCATTAAGATCAATCTCACACAGTGTGTACTCAAAATAGTCTCCATCTTTGAGACCTTCGCCCAAATACCAGGTACCCTCCATATCGACTCCTCCTGAATTTTGAGCGTATGTTGTGCCTACAAATCCTAAAGTTATGATTAGTGTGGGTAGTATTATGATACTTTTCATGATTTATTTTTCGGAGTTGATGGATATTAAACGTAGGTTGCATTTTCCTACTTGATATTAAAATAATATGTGATGCTAAAAAATTAGATAATAATTTAACTACCGTAAAATCCAAAAAATTATGGAAGAATCTTCAATTCAAACACTCTATGATAATAAAGACACAAAATGTCAAAATCCTGAATGTGGTCACGTAATGGATTCGCATTTGAATTTTAAAAAAATAGGAGAAGCTCGAATTCCTTTACTGTATTGTTCTGAATGTAGAGCACAAGGACAAGAATGTAAATTAACCAAATTTTGAGTTAACACGTTATTCCATTAAATCAAACTTTACGACTATAATTCATATTGGAATTAAATTATTTAGATACATGAAAATCTTAATTGATGAAATGGATGACGGCTGGGATGAAAAACTCAAGGAGTTGGGTTACGATGCTTACAGCGTAAAGAAATTACGAGCAGATGGTCACAAGATAAGAACCGATTATTCTGTAATAAATTATGCTAAGGAAAACAACATGATGCTGGTTACTCGTGATACTGAAAGTGGTCAGGCTTGTGAGGAAAATAACTTGCCATATATCTTACTTGACAATAACGAAATTTTTAAAATTGTTGTAAGCAAACTGAAAAATTTCTAGTTTAGATTCTTTGAATCTGTATGTGGGATTCTCAAATTTGCAAGAATTTCATTTAGGAAATTCTCTTCTGACTGATGCGTAATATCACTCATGATTAATTCCCAACAATCATTTATTTTTCTAGTGATATGTGAATACATTTTATCCTTTTTGAACGCCGGGTAATATGATAATAATTTCATGATTCCATCAGTTGATTGCACCAAGTGTATTTGATGGATAGTTGATCTTAGTCTCTCCTGAAATGTAAATTTTTCTTCCTTTATTGCAATTTCAAAATTCATAATTTCCTCATATATCATTTCAATTTCACTATGCACATTTTTGAGTTGATTGTTTACTGATTCAGATAAATTGATCAGATCATATTCGATATGTGCCCTACTGTGAACCTTTTTTTCTATTTCACCTGCTTCAACTAATGCGCTGATTTCTCTGTATACCATTTTTTCATTGCCTACTTTGGAGATTACTCTCTTGGCAAGTTCAGTTCCGCGAGTTTTCCCATTTTCATTAAGCACTCTTATGATTTCTGTTTTGATAATTTCTGAATTCTTGTCCATTGTTTCTCTCAGACCTTTTTTTGGTATTTTTCTAATACTGATTTCTCTCCAATCCTGTTAATCTCCGATATCAATTGCTCTAAAATTTCTATTCCTTTATTGATTGGCTCTTTTTTTAAATTTTTGTACTCTAGTTTTCCTTTGAGCGCCATTCTTTCATTGTTTACAAAACTCAATAGGCTGACATTTTCCCCCATGTTAAGATTAATGAAAAAATCTACATATTCTGTGGTTGATTTAATTGCCATGTTTTGTAATTTTCCATCCCTGTATTTGTTTGAAGGCCCACAATCTAGGTATATTTAGAATTTTGATGAAATTAGAGCATGGATAGTTGTGATAGAAGGGTACGTGCTTACAAAAATGGTAAAACTTTTGATCAATGTAGAGATGTCGCTGAATCCATGAATCCTGATTTTAAAAAATACATTGAAGAGAAAGGAAAAGTTTTGTGGAGTGAAATTTTAGAAAAAGTGGGCCACGATGAGATAATTTACAAATTGACTCTAAAGTTTTTGAGACGTGATGGTTACGATATTGGAAATCATAAAATTCCTGAAGTTAAAAAATTCACTTAGATGGATTAATTTTACAACTACCATCTGAATTCCGTAGTTTTTTTGCCATAATGTGTGGTGTAACTAGTAACACCGGAATTGAAATGGCAATGAACAATGTCTGCATTTGTGCTAATGCAATTGATAATGCAATACCACTTGCTGTGCCGATAAATATTGACAAGAATGATCCTGCACAAGTTGGACAGGCAACGAATAATC
>JAOTSS010000063.1 GCA_029864805.1 Candidatus Nitrosopumilus sp.
TCTATCTAATAGATTAATTGGAATTGTTTTTTCAACTACATACAAAAGTATCAAACGAGATTGGTAATTTCTAGCCATTTCACATGCATGTATGAGAGCTTTTTCTGAATATTTTGAACCATCAAGGGGAACTAAAATATTCATGTAGAGTGATTTTTTCATGTTAGAACAAACATTGGTCCATATTTAATTAAACTCTTTCACTAAATTAATCTGGCACCAATTTATCAAAAACTCTCATTTGAGTTTACTGATCTCTATGCGAACTTCTTTGAACTCTTTCTCCATTTTTCATTTTTGGTTTGTGAAATTGAACTATCACATAATTACTGAATAATTAAAAATTCTTTATTTTTCAATGATGAAAAATAATTGGATTCATTCATCCTATTTTACAACAACTTTTACTTTGAAGGCCTCTTGCAATCCAATAAATGGAAAAAATTAAAACTCCTGCAGAAATAAATTTCAATTCTAATCCTTGCATCGGAAATAATGATAATCCTCCTACTGCACCTAAAATTACAGCTAGTGGAGCAGTACATGCAGGACATCCTGGAGTAAATGCTGCAAATGCGCCTCCCAAAACGGTTGATGAATTACCCTTGATGGAATTCATCATTCTCATTCTTTTTATTTTAAATGCCATCATTGCAAAATTGATCCCTGCCAAAGCTGAAACAATAATTGTTAATCCGACTGATGCAATGATGTGATATGGCATTAACTCCATTGTAATATCCAAATGAGATGTTAACATTGACATTGTCAAGAAATAATAGATTATTCCTAATCCTAGACTGCTAATTATGGCAATTGTGGCATATCTCCTAGTTGTAAGTACATTTGAAATTAGCTGTAATTTGCTTACCAAGTAGAATGATTTATCATTCATCATATTTTAACTATTTATCAACCAAAGATTCTTAGCCACAAAAGAATCAATAAATATATGGCTGAATTCTCTTTTGAAGAAAAAACCATCCTTGTTCAATATGCTATTAAAAAATTTGAAAATGAAACAACAGTCCTTGAAAAATTAAAAAATATCTTACCTGAAAAAGACATTCAGAGAAATATTGATACTCTTATAGGAACTCAAAGAGTAAGACGAATTGGTCCTGAAAATATTCAAAACAACGAAAGTCACACTGAACTGCCTGAACTTCCAGAAAACCTAAAATCCATCATTGAAAATCTTTAATCTAAAAATTCTTAAATCCTTTCATTGTAGATTTCATATGAATAAGTTAATTTTATTTTCAAGTGTTTTGGCTTTAACAATTATCTTGTCTTTTTCTATAGATTCAGCTTTTGCTCATCCACATTCGGGTAATATTTTGATCAATAATCACACTCATCAACCACAAACAGAGATTATTCTAATTAACTCGATGATTGGATTAGAAAAATCGACAGTTTTCTTCCATGCCGCTCAAGGAAATACATTACCATGGGGATTTGTTGAAGGAAAAGTTGCAAATCATGTTGAAGGATATCCTGTAATAATTCAAATCTTCAAAAACAATCATGCTGTCCACTTTGCACAAACCAATATTGGAGAAGATGGTGTTTATGAATACAAATTCAGGGTTTTAAATTATGACAACAATCATGCTACCAAAATATTTGAAGGTGATTACTCCGTAAAGATTTTCAAAGTTGTATATCTTAATCAAGAAAATCTTATTTAGAATCCACGTAGACCCTGTGGACGCATGATCTCTGGATGCTGCTTCATCCATTTTACTTTCTCTATCATATCTTGTTTATCTTGAGGAAAAGTTCCCTTGATAGTATAAGCATTTGAACCATGATTTGCTCTAAAAACAATCTCATCTTTTGTATTGATCTGATTCAACAAGTCATGAAGCTCATCTAATGATTCATCATCATTAATTCTGGTAAATTCTCCATTGTACTTTTGAAGAAATTCTTGTTTAATACCATTCTCCAAATATAGAGTAAGGGCACCTACATAATTCGGTGAACACGCACTAATAACTTCGGCAGTTCCTTTGATATGTTCTTTTGAATATTTTTTTCCTCCTAATCCCAAAATTACCATACATGACATGATATATCCAGCTTCTTTTGCTTTGTTAACTGATTTGATGATTGTTTTAGCAATGGCCCCTTTTGTTACTTTTTTTAAAACAATATCTGAACCACTTTCAATTCCTAAATATAACATGTCTAAACCTGCTTCATTCATTTTCTTTAATTCTTCAGATGATTTTTTTAGAATATTCATTGGCATTGCATAGCAGGAAATTCTTTCAAGATTCACAAACTTCTCTTTAATGTATTTTACAACTTTTATCATATAATCAGAGTCAAGATTCAATGCATCTCCATCTGCAAGAAAGACTCGTGTAGTATCTGGCAGATAATTTGCCATTGTGTCGATTTCATCTTTGACATCATCCCATGGTCTTTCTGAATACTCTTTTGATCTATACATATCACAAAAAGAACATTCATTAAATGAACAACCTAATGTAACTTGAAAAATTAATGATCTAGCTTCTGATGGTGGCCTGTATAATGGTGCATCATAATTTAACATCATACCTTTCAAAAGAATTTACTTGATTCTGTTTTTATATCTTTTATTTTGACTCAATCACAAAATACCTTTTAGTGGTAATTCAGAAGAAATTCATAACTTATGGCAAATGATCCTGATGCAAAAAGACTACTTTGGTTTGTTTTTGCAGGTTCACGTGGAGGACTAAATCGATTAAAAATAATATCAAAATTAAAGGAAAAACCATTCAATACTAATCAACTAGCAAAAGAGATGAATTTGGATTACAAGGCAATTCAACATCACATTAGGGTTCTTGAAAAGAATAACATGATAAACAAAATTGGAGAAAAATATGGTGTTGCATACTTTATCTCTAGCTTTCTTGAAGTAAATATGGAAACATTTGAAGAAATTGAAGCAAAATTGGACAAAAGTAAATAAAAGCTCTAAAGGAGTTTTTGACTAAATGGAAACTACTTCCCTAATCTTATCTGTTGTTTCAATTGCAAATATGGGGATATTGGGAATTTTAATTGCAATTTTTGGTAAGATGTACAGTAAGACACGTGCACAGCTTCCATTAGGTATGATTGTAGTTGCAGGCATGTTATTTTTGCATAATGTTATTGGCTCTCTTGCATATTTCTCAATGGAAGAGATTTTCTCTCATGAAATATTCCCATATATGTTAGGAGTGGGAATTGCAGAACTTGCAGGATTATTGATATTTCTTAAAATTACTTTAGATTGAGTTTAATTGTAATAGACAAAATTAAAAAATGTGTTACAAGAGTATCTAAAGCTTAACAAAAATATTCTCATCGCATTTGCCGCATCAATCATTATTTCTGCATTAATCGCACAAATTTTATCTGAACAGACAGATTATCTAAACACAACATATACCACAATTGCAGATTATGTGATTTATTTTTCAGTTTTTAGTGGATTGTTTTATTTGGATAATAGGAGAAAATATCGTTTAGCATCTGGACATACTAATACTGCGAAACTAAAGGATGATCTTAAAAAATTAGTGACATCACTGGGAATTGCAGAAATTGTCTATACCGTCATTAGATGGATTTTACAGTATTATTTCCTGACAATTAATTATGATCCATACTTGGCATCAATTGCATCGCAAGGAATATCAACAATAATTTACATGATGGTAGTTAATCTAAGTGTGAAGATTACGAGGTTGTACAAAGATGGGAATTAGTGTTTATGTGGATGGTTCTGGAGGTCCTAATGGAGGATTTGGATTTTTTGTAAAAGAAACAGGAGAATCATTCTATGAAAAAAAACCAGAAATCACAAATAACCAGGCTGAATATATGGCAATAATTTCTGCATTAAACAAATTTGTTGATTCAAATGACGAAATTACCATTTTTAGTGATTCCAAAAATACGGTAAACCAACTTAATCATGAATTCGCAATTAATAATGAACAACTTCGAGATCTTGCCCGTCAAGCTTGGAATGTAATGGGAAAATTCTCTAATCTTTCAATCACTTGGATTCCGCGAAAAGAAAATCTAGCAGGAAAGATGCTAGGAAGCTAAAAATATAGAGATCAGAAATTTCTATGAATAACTTTATTATACAAAATCCTTAGATTTAATTTATCATATGACAGAATCTGTAATTTTATCACCCAAATCAATTGCCGTTATTGGGGCATCTGACAAAAGAGGTAGTGTAGGGGCTACAATTACCTCTAATATTATGAATGGTTTCAAAGGTTCAGTTTATCCAATTAGCCCATCACGAGAAACAGTATTTTACAAAAAAGCATACAAGAGTGTTTTAGACGTTCCAAAATCAATTGATCTTGCAGTTATTGTAATCAAAAATACACTAGTTGCACCTGTCTTAGAAGAATGTGGTAAAAAGAAAATCAAAGGAGTAATTATCATTACTGCAGGTTTCAAAGAAGTCGATGAAGAAGGAGCAAAACGAGAACAAGAACTAAAAGATATTGCTAAAAAATATAAAATTCAAGTCATTGGACCAAACTGTCTTGGTGTGATGAACCTTGACCCAAAAACAATGATGAATTCTACATTTCTTAAAGTTACACCAAAGTCTGGAAAAATTGCACTTGTATCTCAAAGCGGTGCCATATGTGCAGCATTAGTTGAAGATGCTAGCGCACAAGGAATAGGTTTCTCAGCAGTTGTAAGTCTTGGAAATAAAGCTGCGATGAGCGAAGTTGATGTTCTAAAAATTCTTGCAAATCATAAACAAACCAAAGTCATTGTAATGTATCTTGAAGACATGGGAGATGGTCAGGAATTTCTTAAAGTTTGTAAAAATATTACTAAAAAACTCAAAAAACCTGTACTCGTTCTTAAATCAGGACGTAGTCCAGAGGGTGCAAAGGCCGCAATGTCTCATACTGGTGCCTTGATGGGTTCAGATGAAATCTATGATGCTTTACTAAAACAATCTGGTGCAATTCGAGTTGATACTATGGAGGAACTATTTGATTATGCAACTGCATTTTCAAAACAACCACTTCCAACAGCAGCTGGCTTAGTTATTGTATCCAACGCAGGTGGGCCTGCAATTATTTCCACTGATGCCTGCTCTAAAGCAGGAATTAGAATGGCCAAAATTGATAGTATTCGTCCAAAGATTGATGAGGTAATTCCTCCTTGGGGAAGCTCTAGAAATCCTGTTGATATTGTTGGTGATGCTGATTTTAATAGATTCCATAATGTATTGGAACGTGTGCTCAAACATTCAAAAGTTGGTTCAGTTATTACAATGTGTACACCTTCTGGAACTCTGAATTATGATAAACTAGCAGAAGTAATTGTTGAAATGTCAAAGAAATACAAAAAGACAATGCTTGCAAGCTTGATGGGATTGGATGAAGGTGTTACAAACAGAGAAATTTTATCCAAAGGAGATGTTCCCTATTACACATATGCTGAAGGAGCAATTAGAACTTTAGCTGCAATGAAAACATTTGCAATTTGGGTAAATACCAAAGAAGGAAAAATTACAAAATTCAAAGTAAACAAAGCAAAAGCAAAAAAGATCTTTGATAAAGTGAAAAAAGAAAAAAGACCAAATCTTCTAGAAGAAGAAGGACAAGAAGTTCTTAAAGCATATGGATTACCATTACCACAAAGCGCACTTGCTAAAAATGAAACAGAAGCAATAAAGATTGCAAAGAAAATTGGTTATCCTGTTGTAATGAAAATTGCATCGCCACAGATTATTCATAAATCTGATGCTGGCGGTGTTAAAGTAAATCTTACAAACGATGAAGAAATCAAAGATGCATTCAAAATAATTATCAAAAATGCTAAAAAATACAACAAGAACGCTGAGATTAAAGGGGTTTTGATTGTTGAGATGGTAAAAGGCGGCAAGGAACTAATCATTGGTTCAAAACTTGAACCTGGTTTTGGCCCCGTGATAATGCTTGGAATGGGAGGAATCTATGTTGAGGTTCTAAAAGATGTTACATTCAAACTTGCACCAGTAACTGATATTGAAGCTGATGATATGATAGCCTCAATTAAAACTCAAAAACTACTTCAAGGTGTTAGAGGCGAGAAACCATCTGATATTGCAAAACTCTCTGAATGCATTCAGAGATTGTCTCAACTAGTTTCTGACTTTAAAGAAATTAAAGAATTAGACATGAATCCTGTGCTTGTCATGGAAAAGGGCAAAGGCTGTCGTAT
This sequence comes from Candidatus Nitrosopumilus sp., assembly GCA_029864805.1. Next base: position 6,244 of record JAOTSS010000063.1, read on the forward strand.
TCTTGATGTCCGAATTGGGCTTTGATCGCAAATCATTCCTAAAATTCACTCATACAGTTTTAGAATATTTATACAACATCAAAACCAATAGTATTAGATGGCAAATGTCTTAAAGACAATTAGAACAGGCAATGATTACATCGAAAGTCTCAGGGGTAGAGATCTCAAAATTTACCTATTTGGAGAACTCGTAAAAGAACCAGTAGATCATCCAATGATTAGACCATCGATAAATGCAGTTGCTGAAACTTATGATCTTGCAGTACGTGAAGAAGAGCTAGCTTCTGCAAATTCATCTCTTACTGGATTGAAGGTTAACCGATTTTTACACATTGCAGAAAGTGCACAAGATTTAGTTTTACAAAATAAAATGCAAAGAAAACTAGGGCAAAACACTGGAACATGTTTCCAGAGATGTGTTGGAATGGATGCAATGAATTCTTTACACTCTACTACATTTGAAATTGATGAGAAACATGGAACAGACTATCATAAAAGATTTTTAGAATTTGTAAAAATGGTTCAAAAAGAAAATCTTGTAATCGGTGGTGCCATGACTGATCCTAAAGGAGATAGAAGTAAAGGACCTGCTGAACAAGATGATCCAGATCTATTTACAAGAATTGTAGATAAAGATGAAAAAGGAATCTATGTTTCTGGTGCAAAAGCGCATCAAACCGGTTGCATTAACTCACATTGGATTCTTTTGATGCCAACGATTAGACTAACAGAAAATGATAAAGATTGGGCAATTGTTGGAGCAATTCCTGCTGACGCAAAAGGTGTCACTTACATCTATGGTAGACAATCTTGTGACACTCGAAGTATGGAAGAAGGTGACATTGATGATGGTAATGCAAAATTCGGTGGACAAGAAGCACTAATTATTTTAGACAGGGTGTTTATTCCATGGGATAAAGTTTTCATGAATGGAGAACATGAATTTGCATCTATGTTAGTAGAACGTTTTACTTGTTATCATAGACGTAGTTATGTTTGCAAAACAGGACTTGGAGATGTACTAATCGGCGCAGCAGCAACAATTGCAGACTACAATGGAATTCCAAAGGTATCTCATATCAAAGACAAAATCATTGAAATGACTCATCTTAATGAGACCATTTTTGCTGCAGGGATTGCATCCTCCCACCAAGGACATAAAATGAAATCTGGTGCATATCTAAATGATGACATGCTTGCTCAAGTTTGCAAACATAATGTAACTCGATTCCCATATGAAATCAGTAGACTTGCACAAGATATTGCAGGTGGTCTAGTAGTAACTCTTCCCTCTGAAAAAGACTTTAGACATCCAGAAGCAGGACCACTACTCAAAAAATACCTAGCAGGAAGAAAGGGTGTTGATGTTGAAAATAGAATGCGAATATTAAGATTAATTGAAAACATGACTCTTGGTAGAAATGCAGTTGGATATCTGACAGAATCCATGCATGGTGCAGGTTCTCCTCAAGCGCAAAGAATACAAATTCAAAGGCAAATGCAAGTAGGATACAAAAAGAATCTTGCAAAGAATCTTGCAGGAATTACAAACGATGTTGAAGAACCACATGAGCACTCTGAATATTTTAAGCGAGTCTTCAAAACAAAAGAATCTGTTCTTTAGACGTATTTCGAATCTAGTCTTTTATAATTCAGTATGACAACAATGAAGTTATTCACATCTTTACTGCTTCTCTAAATACAGGATCTCTTTTTCCATATCTCCAATTGATGGTCATAATGAATAATAGAATTTTGGTTGAATCCTGTCATAAATGACGTACCTGAATCAGTATTCATTAGGTGATTGTCACGAATTTCTCTGAGTAATTGTATTTGTGGAGTCACCAAAAGGAGTTTGCATATGCAGAATTAAATAAAATTAATACTGCAAAAATAACTAGATATTTCAACCAGCAATTTTGTTTAATGTTAATTCATAAATGATTCTACTCTTGAAACTGATAATTTCTGAGGATCCTTTTTTAGTAAATTTGATACAATAATACTACCAAACAAACAGGACGATCTATTGCTTTGTTATAAGGCATATGTGAACCTGTTTGTCTGAATTTTAACGAATTTGACTCATTCTTTCTCTTTTGTATCTTTATTTCTTTCTTCAACAGCTTTGTCTGTGTCTTTTGAATTTTCTTTCATGTCTTCTGATTTTTCCACATGTTCAAAATATTCTGAATCTTTTTCTATCTTATCAATATCTGACAACTCTTTACTTATATCATCTTTTTTTGAATCTAACGGATCAGTGAATGTGAGTTCTTTTTCACTTTTATTTTTTGCCATTTGTTTTACAATCATAATGCCTATGACAACTGCGATAATGACATAGTTGATTGGTGGTTTTAGCAACTGTGTAACATATCCAACTTGTGGAATCGTATATGCTACTTTTCCAATGTATTCTTCTTCAGTAATTGGAAAATCGGTTCCAGGAATAGATGCAGGATTTGCATCACCTTTTGTTCTAATTGTTTTGGGATCCTCATCAATAATCGATGCAACTCTATGCACAATTACTCTGTTGTGATCAGACGGTCGATTAAACACAATAATATCTCCTATCTCAATATCTTCAAATGGTTCATGTCCTTGTACCACTAATACATCATATACTTGTAAAACTGGAATCATACTTCCACTTGCAACTACATAAAATGGATTTTGTGTTCCAAAAGCAACTTGTAATCCTATCCAAATAACTAAAACTCCAACACCGACAATGATTATGTCTTTAATGACTCCTTTAGAGATGGATCTTTTTGCCAATTATATTATCGCCTTAGTGTCATTGATTAAATTTACTAGCTAGATCTTCGTTCCGCATTCTTCACAGAATTTGGAACCATCTTTATTCCCAAAACCACAATTAGAGCATTTTCCAGGCTGATCTGCTTCTTCAGGATTTCCCAAAAGAACTATTTCTCCAATCTTTTTGATATTGCTCCATGGGATGCTGCCTTCAGTACCATCATTTTTAGTAACAACCAGAACCATTGATTGTGTAGAATCAATCCCCACTTGTTTTGCGGTTCCAACCTTGTTAGCATTTTCATCATATATTCCTCTTCCTTCAATTGAACTAACTGATGTTGCTGGACCTGGTTGTGTTACTGTTTTCTGTGGAGTTTGCATTTCAGATTCTACAACTTGTTGTGGTACACTTTCAACTGCAGATTCTAATGGTTTTGCAACTCCAACATCTCCAGCCTCATCTTGTTTTCTGAATTCTCTGTATTCTGCTATTGATGCATTACATGAATTACAAATGTATTGTCCTTTTTCATATAGGATGAGATTTTCTGCAACCTCTTCATTGGGATTTTCAAATTCTATTTTTGGAGAACCCTCAAATTCTTTTTCACAAGTATTGCAAAAATGTTTAGTAATTTTTTCAGCTTCTAATCTTCCAATTGGTGCTAAAAACAGATCTGGTCCACCTAAATTGCCTTTCATCTGCTGTTCATCTGTAACTGTGGCCATAACATAGCCTCCAGAACCTCGTAACTTTTTTAATCTAAGTTCTGAACTCATATCTGGGTTTTATAAAAACGTCATTTAAGTATATATCAAATTTTATTCTACAACAAAAAATATGGTGTAAATTTTGGTGAACATTTTTAGGTATGTTTAACTCAATATGATTACAATGGGAATTACTCAAATTTCAGATGCAAAATCATGGGAAATCGATGTGATAAACTCTAACGTCCCTGTATTTGTAGACTTTTGGGCCGAATGGTGTGGTCCATGTAGAATGGTAGGTCCAGTAGTTGAAGAATTGGCTAATGACTATGATGGCAAAGTAAAATTTGTCAAGGTTAATGTTGATGAGGCCA
>JAOTSS010000023.1 GCA_029864805.1 Candidatus Nitrosopumilus sp.
CTGATAATGATGGATTGCAAGATAAAATTGATTTATGTCCAAACGAACCTGAAGTGTATAACGGTTATAGAGACACAGACGGTTGTCCTGATGTTTTACTAGATACATCATTTAATGATAAAGATGGCGATGGAATTGCAGACCAATTTGATATTTGTCCAAACCAACCAGAAACATTCAATAGATTTGCTGATTATGATGGTTGTCCTGATTCTAGTCCGCTATTAGATGGTACACTCAATGATGCAGATGGTGACAGAATAAAGGATGTCAATGATGTATGTCCATTAGAACCAGAAAGATACAATGGTTTCCAAGATGATGATGGTTGTCCTGATATTCCTCCTTACTCTAGTGATGTAGATTCAGATCTTGATGGAATTCCTAATAGTATTGATCAATGTCCACAAGTAAAAGAAACATACAATCGTTTCCAAGATGATGATGGTTGTCCTGACTTTGTTGGTGTCAATAAAGGAATGCCCGATACTGACGGTGATGGAATAAATGATTACACTGATCTATGTCCAAACCAACCTGAAACATTTAACGGTGTGTTTGATAGAGACGGTTGCCCAGATACAATATCTGCACAAGATAGAGATAGAGACGGTATTCCAGATAGTTTAGATAAATGTCCAACTTCTAAAGAAACATACAATTCGTTTGAAGATCTAGACGGTTGCCCAGATAGTGTTTCTGGATTATCAACATTAGACTTTGATGGTGATGGAATTGCTGATTTGAATGATAAATGTCCACTCAAGCCTGAAACTGTAAATGGATATCAAGACCAAGACGGTTGTCCTGATGTTGCAGTATTAGATTCAGATGGTGATGGAATTAGAGATAGTTTAGATAAATGTCCTACATCACCAGAAACTTGGAATAGATATCAAGATCACGACGGTTGTCCTGATAACCCATCAGAATTTGATTCTGATAATGATGGTATTTTAGATTCATCTGATCAATGTCCTCTTGAAAGAGAACGTTATAATGGATTCCAAGATGATGACGGTTGTCCAGATTATCCTGATTTCATTACAAGTTTAGATTCTGATTATGACGGGATAGTTGATTCAAAAGATCAATGCCCATTATCTCCCGAAACTTACAACAAATTCCAAGACTTGGACGGTTGCCCTGATAATATAGCAGATAACAAAGGAATTGCAGATAGCGACAAAGATGGTATTAATGATTACAATGATCATTGTCCAAACCAACCAGAGACCTATAATGGAATTCTTGATAGAGACGGCTGTCCGGATGACTATATTCCAAGAAATGATCGTGATTTAGATGGAATTCCAGATGCAATTGATGCCTGTCCAACTTCTAAAGAAACTTATAATAAATTCCAAGATGATGACGGTTGTCCTGACACTGTATCCAAATCATTTGTAGTTGATACTGATAATGATGGAATCAATGATGTTTACGATGATTGTCCACTAGTTGCTGAAAACTATAATGGATTCCAAGATACTGACGGTTGCCCAGATGTTGATGACACTCAACCTGATTCAGATGGAGATGGCGTACCTGATGTAATGGACTTGTGCCCTAAACACGACGAAGTTTGGAACAAATATGTTGATTATGACGGTTGTCCTGACACATTGCCAACTGGAAATCTAAGAATAGATACTGACGGTGATGGATTGTTTGATGATATTGATTTATGTCCAAATGAAAAAGAATCTTGGAACAAGTATTTGGATGATGATGGTTGTCCTGATATTGCACCAGAACAATCAAGATACAAACATGATGCTGATCTAGATGGTATCATTAATGATAAAGATCTATGTCCTTTAGAACCTGAAGATTACGATGGAGACAGAGACAGTGATGGATGTCCTGACAACTAGGAGTGACATAGTTTGAATAAACAACTTATTTTGGGGTTCTTACTTTTACTAACTTCTACCATTGGAATGTTGCCCGGTAGTGTTTATGCGGCAGAAGGAATCGATAATGATGGGGATGGAGTCCCAAATAATATTGATCAATGTCCTAATCTTTTAGAGGACTACGATCCGCAATACGGAAACAACATTGATGGCTGTCCTGCTGATTTTGTTCCATGGTATGATGCTGATTATGACGGAATAGAAGATCACATAGATAACTGTCCTACCGTAAAAGAACGTTACAATAAATTCCAAGATGAGGACGGCTGTCCTGACATATCTCCAAGCGGAGGACCAAATGGATTACCTGACTCTGATGGTGATGGTTTTGTTGACTTGGTAGATAAATGTCCAAACCAACCTGAAACATTCAATGGAATTGATGATAAAGACGGCTGTCCTGATAACATATCTCATTTAAGAGATACTGACAGAGATGGAATCTCTGATACTTTGGATGAATGTCCATTAGAGCCAGAAAAATACAATAAATATCTAGACAGTGACGGCTGTCCCGATTCTGTTGATGTTTTTACTTCTCCATACCAATTCCCAGATACTGATGGTGACGGAATTGAAGACAGATGGGATGCATGTATTACTGAACCAGAAAACTTTAATGATTACCTAGACAGTGATGGATGTCCAGACGTACCTGGTATTACTTCTTTAGAAGCACCTGATGCTGACTATGATGGTATTCCAGATGATAAGGATGACTGTCCATTAGAACGTGAAAATTATAATAAATTTGAAGACACAGACGGCTGTCCTGATATTGTTCTTTACAAAATAGTTGCTGATGTTGATAGCGATGGACTTTTAGATCATAATGATTTATGTCCATTTAGTCCTGAAACTTACAATAAATTCCAAGATTCTGACGGCTGTCCAGATTATGTTGCAGACAACAAATTTGCATTTGATACTGATGGCGATGGTATTATTGATAATTTAGATTCTTGTCCAAACCAACCTGAAACATTCAATGGAATTGATGATAAAGACGGTTGCCCTGAAAATAATATTGCTCTGAGAGATACTGACAGAGATGGAATTTCTGATATTTCCGATGAATGTCCATTGCAACCTGAAACTTATAATAAATTCCAAGATGAGGATGGTTGTCCAGATACTGCTGATTCTACTATTCTACAATACCAATTCCCAGATACTGACGGTGACGGAATTGAAGACAGATGGGATGCATGTATTACTGAACCAGAAAACTTTAATGATTACCTAGATTGGGATGGTTGTCCAGATATTAAAGGAACAACTGCTGGTGATATGCTTGATGCTGATTATGATGGTATAGCAGATCATCTGGATGAATGTCCTACAATAGCTGAAAGATATAATAAATTCCAAGATGATGATGGTTGCCCTGATAGCGTTGATTTCAAAACAGTAGCTGACTCTGACTTTGATGGTATTTATGATGACTTAGATCAATGCCCATTTGCTAAGGAAACTTACAATAAATTCCAAGATTCTGACGGCTGTCCAGATTATGTTGCAGACAACAAATTTGCATTTGATACTGATGGCGATGGTATTATTGATAATTTAGATTCTTGTCCAAACCAACCAGAGATCTACAATGGATTCCAAGATTATGACGGTTGCCCAGACAGTTCTGATTCTAAATTAGATTCAGACATGGATGGAATATTAGATATAAATGATGAATGTCCATTGCAACCTGAAACTTACAATAAATATTTAGATTATGACGGTTGCCCAGATACTGCTGATTCTATCTCTTCCCAATACCAATTCCCAGATACTGACGGTGACGGAATTGAAGACAGATGGGATGCATGTATTACTGAACCAGAAAACTTTAATGATTACCTAGATTGGGATGGATGCCCAGACGTACCTGGAGCAAAATCAACTACTCCTGTATCTACTGATTCTGATCGTGATGGATACCCAGATGTTATTGATTCTTGTCCGTTACAACCTGAAACTTACAATAAATATTTAGACCGTGATGGATGTCCTGACATTGCACCAGAGCAACAAAGATTTGTCCATGATGATGATCTAGATGACATCATTAATGATGAAGATCTATGTCCTAAAGATCCTGAAGATTATGATGGTGACAGAGACACAGATGGTTGTCCAGATCCATAAATCTATTTATTTAATTTCTAATTTATTAGAAGAATCTATTTAACGTGAGACTTAATAAATACTTGATAATAGCGGAAGTCAGAGATAATGAAAAAACAACTTATTTTAGGATTTTTACTTTTACTTACTTCTACCATTGGAATGTTGCCCGGTAGTGTTTATGCAGTTGAAGTAATCGATAATGATAAAGACGGAGTTGATGATTCCATTGATGCCTGTCCAAATTTACGTGAAGATTATGAAGGTGCCATAGATGGATGTCCCTCTAATTTTGTTCCATGGTATGATGAAGACTATGACGGAATAGAAGATCATATTGATCAATGTCCAACCCTTAAAGAGCAATACAATAAATTCCAAGATGAGGACGGCTGTCCTGACATATCTCCAAGTGGAGGCCCTGGTGGATTACCTGACTCTGATGGTGACAGTTTCACTGACTTGGTAGATAAATGTCCAAACCAACCTGAAACATTCAATGGTATTTTAGATACTGACGGCTGTCCTGATGACTTTGGCTCTGGCGATAGAGATAGAGATGGTGTTCCAGATGCTGCTGATAAATGTCCACTGAGTGCTGAGACTTACAATAAATTCCAAGATGAGGACGGCTGCCCTGACTCTGTTACTGATTTTACTTTTATTGATACTGATAATGATGGATTGCAAGATAAAATTGATTTATGTCCAAACGAACCTGAAGTGTATAACGGTTATAGAGACACAGACGGTTGTCCTGATGTTTTACTAGATACATCATTTAATGATAAAGATGGTGATGGAGTTACAGACAAATTTGATGTTTGTCCAAACCAGTCTGAAACATTCAATGGATTTGCAGATAAAGACGGTTGTCCTGATACATTCCCGATAGAAAATCTACGAATCGATACTGACGGTGATGGAATGTATGATGATATTGATTTATGTCCAAATGAAAAAGAATCTTGGAACAAGTATTTAGATGGTGACGGTTGTCCTGATATTGCACCAGAGCAATCAAGATACAAACATGATTCTGACTTGGATAATGTTCCTAATGACTATGATCTATGTCCTTTAGAACCTGAAGATTACGATGGAGACAGAGACAGTGATGGATGTCCTGACAACTAGGAGTGACATAGTTTGAATAAACAACTTATTTTAGGATTTTTACTTTTACTTACTTCTACCATTGGAATGTTGTCCGGTAGTGTTTATGCGGCAGAAGGAATCGATAATGATGGGGATGGAGTCCCAAATTCTCTCGATTTCTGTCCTAATCTTTTAGAGGACTACGATCCGCAATACGGAAACAACATTGACGGCTGTCCTGCTGATTTTGTTCCATGGTATGATGCTGATTATGACGGAATACAAGATCACATAGATAACTGTCCTACCGTAAAAGAGCGTTACAATAAATTCCAAGATGATGACGGTTGCCCTGATTTATCTCCTGAAACTAGTAAAATAATAGCTGATTCTGATAATGATGGCTACCCAGATTACATGGACTCTTGTCCAAACCAACCTGAAACATTCAATGGAATTGATGATAAAGACGGTTGCCCTGATGATGCATCTGCTCTGAGAGATACTGATAGAGATGGAATCTCTGACACTTTGGATAAATGTCCATTAGAACCAGAACGATACAATTTTTTCCAAGATGATGACGGTTGTCCTGATTCAACAGACCAAGTTACTTCATCGTATCTCTTTCCAGATGTTGACGGTGACGGAATTGATGATAGGTGGGATCAGTGTCTAAATGAACCTGAAAATTACAATGATTATCTTGATTGGGATGGATGCCCAGACGTACCTGGAGCAAAATCAACCACTTCTGTATATTCTGATTTTGATCGTGATGGATATCCAGATGTTATTGATTTGTGTCCAACTGAACCTGAAGAATGGAATGAATATTTAGATGATGACGGTTGCCCTGATAGCGTTGATTTCAAAACAGTAGTTGACTCTGACTTTGATGGTATTTATGATGACTTAGATCAATGCCCCTTTACTAAGGAAACTTACAACAAATTCCAAGATGATGACGGTTGCCCTGATTCTATTGTAACTAAGAAATTTACTTATGACTCTGACGGTGATGGTATTGTTGATAATTTAGATAAATGTCCAAACCAGCCTGAAACGTTTAATCAATTCCAAGATGATGACGGTTGCCCTGATAATTTTAATTCCACACTTGATTCTGATATGGATGGCATTCTAAATATTTCAGATGAATGTCCGCTAAAACCTGAAACTTACAATTTTTTCCAAGATGAAGACGGCTGCCCGGATACTGCTGATTCTACTATTCTACAATACCAATTTCCAGATACTGACGGTGATGGAATTGATGATAGATGGGATCAGTGTCTAAACGAACCTGAAAATTATAATGGTTATCTAGATAAAGACGGCTGCCCTGATATACTTGGCGCTTTTTCTGATGGTTTAATTGATTCTGACTATGATAGTATTCTTGATTCTGTTGATGCTTGCCCCTTAGATCGTGAAAATTTCAATAAATTCCAAGATGAAGACGGCTGCCCTGATGAAGTTGAATACACAGTATCTGGAGATACAGACGGTGATGGAATTTTAAATCAATTTGATGTTTGTCCATATAATAAAGAAATTTACAATAAATTCCAAGATGAAGACGGCTGTCCTGATTCTATTGTAACTAAGAAATTTACTTATGACTCTGATGGCGATGGTATTGTTGATAATTTAGATAAATGTCCAAACCAGCCTGAAACATTCAATGGAATTGATGATAAAGACGGTTGTCCTGATGATGCATCTAGTTTAAGCGATACTGATAGAGATGGAATCGCTGATACTTTGGATGAATGTCCATTTACTAAGGAAACTTACAACAAATTCCAAGATGAAGACGGTTGCCCTGATTCAACAGACCAAGTTACTTCATCGTATCTCTTTCCAGATGTTGACGGTGACGGAATTGATGATAGATGGGATCAGTGTCTAAACGAACCTGAAAATTATAATGGTTATCTAGATGAAGACGGTTGCCCTGATGTACCAGGAATCTCCAAATCTGCATTATCCGATATTGATTACGATTTAATTCCTGACATATTTGATGAATGTCCAACAATTGCTGAAAAATATAATCAATTCCAAGATGAAGACGGTTGCCCTGATACTATAGCATATGACTCATTTGGTGATTCTGACTTTGATGGAATTCCAGATAATATAGATCAATGTCCTAATACCCGAGAAACTTTTAACAGATATCTGGATGAAGACGGTTGCCCTGATTCTATTGCAGATGGCAAATTTACATCTGACTCTGATGGCGATGGTATTGTTGATAATTTAGATAAATGTCCAAACCGACCTGAAACGTTTAATCAATTCCAAGATGAGGACGGTTGCCCAGACAAATTTGTATTTACGTTGGATTCTGACATGGATGGAATTGTAAATATCTCTGATGCATGTCCGCTAGAACCTGAAACTTACAATAATTATCAAGATGAGGACGGCTGCCCTGATGAAACTGGTTCTGCAGTTTCATCTTTTGCTTTCTCAGATGTTGACGGTGACGGAATTGATGATAGATGGGATTCATGTATTGATGAGCAAGAGAACTTTAATGGATATCTAGATTGGGATGGCTGCCCCGATGTATTAGCTGCTCAATCCACAACTCCAACAAGAATTGATTCCGATGGTGACGGTTATCATGATGCAATTGATTCCTGTCCAACTGAACCCGAAAACTGGAATAAGTATAATGATCATGACGGATGTCCTGACATTGCACCAGAGCAACAAAGATTTGTCCATGATGATGATCTCGATGGCATCATTAATGATAAAGATCTATGTCCTCTAGATCCTGAAGATTACGATGGTGATAGAGATACTGACGGTTGTCCAGATAATTAATCTGAAGTGAATTTGTTTTACCCCAACTAGTTTGTCATAATAAATCAAAAACAAAAGTTGAATAGAAATGAAAATGATTTTTGGCTTTAATTTTAATATGATTAATTTGTCTTTTTGAGAATGTAGCCTAGTCCTATTCGGGAGCCTTTTTGGGGATGGTTCTCAACATTCAAAAAGCTTAGACCAATCTCCTGTGGGAGCCTAGGTATTCTTAAATTGAAAATTTTGTATATACTGTCTAACACTTGAAATTGGCTTGCACCAGAATTAATCATGTTTTGTAATTCATTAATTGAGAACTGGTTGCCCTGAAGCAATGACCAGTTAGTCACCCACTTTCCCACAACAAGATCAGGTCTTATCATTTTTAATTCATCATGAAATGGTGTAAAATCATCAAATCTGAACAAATCCTTATTTGCTGAAATATCTGAGTATCCACCAATGAGTCCTGCAAAGTTGTAGTGCATTTGATATTCACCACTGCCGTCATATTCAAAATCAAAGATTTGACTTCGAGGGCTTACAAAGGAATCTGACACAAGCATTCCCTCCCATCTTCCAACCATTTCATCTTTTGTAGGAGTATGACTATATTTTTCGCTGTAAAATAAGGTAGAAAGATCATCTTCACCCATAAAATCAATGTGATACTTCTTTGACATACTAAAATCAAACAGTAATTGACCGCGTCCAAATTGTCCCAGAAATGCCTTACCAAGTATCGTGTTCTCATCGATCATCTTCAGAATATCATAAGCTTGGTTGTATGGTGCATCTTCGTATTCAAGATGAATTATTTTCCCGTATCCTGCAAGTTCTTTTTGCTTTGCAAGACTTTTTGCAAACACAGGAACCTCAAACGGTTTTGTAACTCCGCTAAATGATTCAAAGTCTAGTTTTCTGAATCTCTTATAAAATCCACCAAACATTCTTAATCCCATTGTCATTACGTTTACATCTCTTCCGTAGAACCCTTTCCAGTAACGATCGTTGAAAATAATTAGTTTGTCTTCATCAAATCTCCAATTTTCTCCTGGAACAATTTCATTGGATTTTGAGTTTTCTAGTTTATCAAAATGCTGTTGTTTATGTTCAGTTACTGCAAACATCTCTCCAAGGGTTTCACTCAAACAATATTGTGGTTGAGATATTTCACATGTGTTGCCAATAGAATCTGAAACTGTTATCTCTGATGGCCAGTTTGCAATGATTTTGTCTGCAGTCAATGAGGCAAGTGCCATAACAGTAAGCTGTGGGTTTACTCCAAGTGCAGTTGGAAAAACGCTTGCATCACACACATATAGATTCTTAAATCCAAAGACCTTACAGTCAGAATCAACAACTGCTTTTTCTGGATCTTCACCGATTTTATTTCCTCCCTGCGGATGTGCAGAACCCACTCTTAGACCATCAGGATTGTCATGTATTGCTTTCTCAAGTCTTGGGATTTCTTGCTTACTTCTAATTTCAGGAACATCGCTATGTGAACTAACCACATAGTCTGCACCTGCTTCAAACCACATTCGCGCAAGAATTACCATACCACGTGCCATATCATCAATGGTATCATCTGTTAACTCATACAGAACTTTTGGGTTGTCTCCAAATGTATTGATAATCTTACCTGCAGAATCATCTCTAACCATAATGCCTGCAAGCGCATAGTTGTTGTATTCTGCCATCAATCTTGCATGATCAAGTCCAAAATTTGGTATGGCAAGTGCCATTTGAAATATTGGCAAGAATATACTTTCAATCAAAAATCCTCCTCTTTTTACACTATTTGTAACTCCAAACTCATGACAAGTATAAGACATTGGAATTCCTCTATTTCCATAAATCTTTTCTTTAAAGTGACCCATAACAAAAGGTGCGGGATGCAATGCAAGACCATTACCTATATTCTTATTTGCAACACCAGATCTTTGTAAGAGATTTGAAGACGCAATTGCACCTGCGCTAACTACAATCACTTTGGCATTGATCCTTATTCGATATTTCTCATTTCCAGTACCATCAACAAAAGAGCCTTCAACGCCAACTGCCACACCTTCTGAATGAATGATTTTTTTTACGTCACAATTACAATATGCAATAAAATCATGGTTGCTCTGTAAGGCGTCATGGATGTATGTGACTAACATACTCTGCTTGGTATCATAATGACATCCCAAATGACAAAAACCACATTGTACACACGATTGAAGAGAGCGGTCAGTCCAAGATGGACCGCAGTTTCTATCATTTGCATCATGCTTGGTGATTGGTTTACCATTGACTTGTGTTATTGAACATGCTTTTCGAAGTTTTTTTGCATTTTTGTTTAGTTCCTCTTCAGTTACTTTGGTAACATTAATTCTATCTGATACTTCGTTATTTGCATAATCCCATTCTTGCTTTGAAATATTTACGCCCAAATCATTCCATTGTCGGATTACAATATCTGGAATTCTAAAACACACAGCATCATTAATTACAGTTGAACCACCAAGACAGGAGCCTTGTGCAATTGCAATTTTAAGATTAGATGTAAAGTTAGCCCCACTATTTTTCCACAATAATGAAATCATGTCATTCTCTCTCTGGTTCATAGATTCGCCATCATAGTATCCTCCTTTTTCCAAAAGAACTACAGATTTGCCTGCAGCAGCAAGTTTTTGGGAAATTATTGCACCAGCCGCACCAGAACCTATCACACAAACATCGACATTTTGTGCTATGTCATTTTGAATTACTTTGTATGATTCTGCACGTTTTTCAAATCCCTCAATTCCAAAAACAGTGTTTACCATCATCCGTTATTCCATTTTAATTTGTGAGTATGATCTTCTCGCCATGGATAGCGCTCTACCTGCGGTCCATCATATCCAATAATATCCCATTTTGTCTCATTTGTATAAAGAAACCATGCATTTAATGACTGCATTAACAACCTGGAAGAATTTACAACATTATCTGTAGTGTCTATTGTATCTCCAATTCTGGCAAATGCAGACATTCTTACGGAATTTGCTATGTCATATGGACTATCAACAATAGACCTCTCTTTTGGAATAACTATCTCAAAGGTAAGATTTTTAATGTCATCTGAATTCGATGGGCTTTTCGTGTTTGTTTTGTAAAGTATTTTTCCAAATTTATCTCTTACAATTAAAAAAAGTTCTGGCTTGCCTTCAAACCAATTATCCTTGTAAAGTGAATCATCAAATTGAATCTCAAATTTTCCATAATCATCAGTCCAAGATGAACCTAAAAGATCATCTACTCGATCATCAAACCAGTGCTGATCATTGTCTAAAATCTCAACATAAAATTTTGATTTGTCATAATTTTGAATTTCTCCTTTTACAATATATGTTGGCATAAATGTTTTAGTCTTACAATATTATTAAGAATTTATGTTCTATTTTTCATATAGGCAGGAAATATACGATGAAGTAAAGGAGTCAAAAAGATACTATCTTGCTTGGAGAAATAAAGAAAAAGTTTGGAACTATAATAATTGTGATGTCAAAGTAATTGGCATGGATGACAACAAAGCAAGAATTGTTGTTAGGAGAAAAAATTCAGGATACTCCAAGTTTATGCAATCAGATTTTGAGATTAATCTTATGATGGGATTTGTCGCATTAAATGTGCAAAAAGATATGAACGGCACACAGACTGTACTCACTTTTGAGGTTGAACAAAGTAACGACAAAGCCCACAGAGACCTGAAAGATGTACGGATTTGGTCTGATTATGAAAATGAATTAGATGATCTTTACAATACGATACTTCAGAAAAGAAATAGTGAACCAGGTTCAAAAATAATAGAGTCAAATTATGGTGAACGATATGATTTATTGGCACCAGTAATTTATCAGCCAAGAATTGACGCGTGGAAAAACTTTCTCAGAGAGATTCATGTACACAAGGAAAACGATGGTTCTTTTCAGATAACTCTAGTCTTTCAAGATGAGATGTTAAGAAAACATGGAATTTTAGATGGTATCTACAGATATATCAGATTGCTAAGATACAAAAGAATAGTAGACATTGAGACATTTTGGTTTAAAGATAACCAATTTTTCTTTGAGGACATTTACAGTGGACAAAGCAATCTCTTTGAGGACACTATTCATAACCAAAGGACAATTCCTGTAAAATATTACTTTCAAGACAATAATCATCCGGTAATTTTTGTAAATACGTCAAATCATGCTCTTGCACCTCATGACAATAATCACGACCTGTGGAAATGGGAATATGTTCCCTGGATTAAAAAAATCCCAATAAATCTGGGCACCAAGACTAGACAAGAAACAGAAGAATTCTTTGAAGAAAAGTAAACTGAATCAAGAGTGTCAATAACAAGAAACATTGACTTGAGATTGAAAAAGGACGAAAAATCAATATTCATAATCTTAGGTGGAATAGTGAAACAAGTTACTTCTATTCTTTTTTCGTTTGTTTGATTTTTGATCAATAAAACTACTCTGATATTTCTTTAATTCTACAGAATAATAAACATAAACTACAAAAAGTTTTGTTATTTTACGTTCATTACACGTTATCAATAAATTAAATTATTTGTAAGAATATCTGAGGCAGAAAATAACACTGATCTGTAATTTAATATAAAAAATTTTGATATAGTAAATATATTCATACTGTGAATCCATCTCATGCTTCCAAAATTCTCTAGCAGGGCATTTTTAGCTCCTATGGCAGGAGTAAGTGATCCTGCACTTAGATTACAATGCAAGCAAATGGGAGCTGGATTAGTAGTCACTGAGTTTACAAATATTCATTGTATCATTGCCAAAGAAAAACAACTCAAAGAAGACATGAAAACAATTCAAGAGTTTATCGAGTATTCTGAAGAAGAACGTCCTTTATCTATTCAGTTATTTGGATCTGATCTTGTTGCATTAGAAAAAGCTGCAAAGATTGTAGAGCCTTATTTTGATATAATTGATTACAACATGGGTTGCCCTGCACCACATATTACTCGACAAATGGCTGGAGGTGCTCTTTTACAAGAAATCAATCTAACCCAACAAATTTTTAATACTCTTGTTAATGCTGTAAAAAAACCTGTAACACTAAAGATCCGTTCTGGAGTGACAAATGCAAGCCAATTTCTATTTAGAGATATTGCTGAAATCGCTGAAGATGAAGGAATACAAATGATTACGCTACATCCTAGGACTGTAAGTCAGGGATATTCTGGAAATGCAAACTGGAAAATGATCAAAGAACTTAAACAAATTTCTAGCATTCCGATTGTTGGAAATGGTGATATTACTACTCCTGAAGATGCTAAAAAAATGATTGATGAGACTGGTTGTGATTATGTGATGATTGGTCGTGGTGCGATGGGAAACCCATTTTTATTTGATCAAATCAATGACTATCTTAAAACAAACTCTTACCATGACTATTCTCTCAAAGATAGACTAGATTCCTTTTTTGATTATTTGCATCTAACTGTTAGATACAAAATTAAATTTGCTAATATTAAGAATCAAGCAATAAGATTTACAAAAGGAATGAAAGAAGGTTCCAAATTGCGTTCCAAAATCACCCTCACAAAAAATATTGATGAATTAGAAAAAATTATGAATACTGCATATTCTGTATATTAAAAATTTATAAAATTATTCTATTTTGTTTTACATTTGTTCATGATTCAATCAAAATTGGTCTTTAATTTTTAGGTAATTTGGACTATTCTTATATATTTCATGATGGCATTTTATATATGAAAATTGGAGATGAATCATAATTGGCGGCAGCTTATGTTCTCATAAACTGTGAACTTGGTTCTGAAGAAGCAGTGATCTCAGAATTAAAATCCATTGAAGGTGTAGTTGAAGTGCATGGTACATTTGGTGCATATGATATCCTGGCCAAAGTTGAATCTGGTCAAGTTGAAGCATTACGTGAAACAATTACTTGGAAAATTAGGAAAATCCCAAAGATCCGTTCTACTTTGACCTTGATGGGAATTGAAGGCCAACAATAGATCTTAACCTCTTTTGCTTTTATACTTAGATTGCGATACAATGTATCCCTTCAAAAAAACATGTCCCCCAAAGGGATACCGCACTGAGAGGTGTAGTTATCCTCTCAGTAGTTCATTATAAATTGAATAATTTTAAATTTTGTAAAAGAAAATGATTAGAGGGCTTCTGTACCACTCTTTTTGGATGCTATGTTCAATACGCTTTCAATGTTTGTTACAACAATAATTCCGTCTCCTCCTTTCCTGTAAAAGCAGCACCAGCAATTGCGTTTGAAATCTTTTCTACTTCTGATTCCTCAACAATTGTACTAACAGTCGCTACCGCGTTGTATGGTGATTGAACCTGTTCCTCTGCCTGATCTGACTTGTTGTCGTATTCCAGAACCTCTACCTTTTCCTTCCAGAATGGTAAATCCTCCGAAAATATCGTTAAGTGCTTCAGTCACGGCTCCGATCTTTGTCGCTTGAATAGTCGTATCAATTCATTTCATTTTCATTTGTTTTTTACTATTGTTTAAAAAAGATCATATGTTTTTATTCATATTCTGTGATACAATAAAATTATTGGTTATTTCATTATCCACTGAGCTTTTTAGTATTAGAAAAAAGTAATATTGTGAAAAGTGATGAAAGAAGATCTCATAGACTCAATTATCTTTTAAAATACTATTTGACCCATCCTGAAGAAAATGATCTTTATTTGAGGGCTAAACAGATGGGTATATCTGATTCTACTGCCAGGGATTATATTAGAACAGTCATTATACAAGCCCAAAAAATCTACTCACAATAAATTCTACAAATACATCTTTGAAATTTCTATTTTTTCATGAAGAAATTAATCGAAATCTTAAACAAGGTATTCATAAATAATCAATAAGAGGAAAAATACGTATGAATGATTCTTTGCTTGATGATGTCAAGGAACTTTTAGATAAAGATTTTGGAGATGATAGGATTTTAAAGCAAATTTATCGAGCTTGTGAAAATAACGAAGTAATTAGTAATTATGAAAGAAACTATGTTCAAAAACTTGCAGAAAAATATCTGGGAAAAAGACCCGAAGTTATTCATACCCAATCAATAGAAAAAAAACCAATAATTCCTGATGTCGTAATTCCTGAAACTCAATCTATTCAAAAAAAACAAACTTTTCAGCAACGAACTTCTGACTCAAACTCAAAAAATCAAAAAATGATTATGGGGATTGCTGGTGTTACTTTGATAATAATTATAGCAGTTGCTGTATCTTTTAGTGGAACTTCTGACGGAACGCCAAAAATAGACCCTCCAAAAAATTCGATTCCAGTTACATTATCCGTACAATCTGATTTATCATCTTATAACAAAAAAGATTTAATTTCAATAAGTGGCACATCTAATACTTCTGGAACTGTAAATTTATCAATTGAAAATCCAAAAAATGAACTTGTATGGGCAGAACAAGTATCATTAAAAAGCAATGGAGAATATTCTACATTATCAATTGCTGGTGGAAAAGGATGGGAAAGTTCTGGCACTTATACGATCAAAGTAGACAATGGCAGAGAAACAACATCTGTTACATTTTCATTTAAAACGTAACTTTTTCAAACTCTTTCCAATGTGAGTCAACTAACTCTCTTAATTTTTCTACACTAATTTCATCCATGTATTCTCGATAAACAATGAATTTATTTTTTGTACTTACTTCTTCACTGTAAATATCCATAGTATTTTTAGGAATCACACCTGATTTCCATTGACTCATTTCAAAAATCCATACTGTTGAATCTGGATTTGAAAAATCAATATCGTCACATCCTACAACATAAAGATAGCATTTTGTAGACTGATTTAATTTTTCATGCAATTTTTCATAGGCTATCATTTGGCCTTTAGAAATGTTGATCTTATCATTATGAAATCCCTTGAATTCAAATATGATAAAACTACCTTTATGCTCAATTAACCAATCAATATCTGTTCCACCTGATGCTATCATTCCATGAACAATAAGATCTCCTAATACCTCTCTTCCACGAGTAAATTCTAACTCATCAAAAATCTGATATTTTGCCTTTGGACTTTTACGAATAATTCGTTGAGGGATATTTTCAAATTGAATTAAATTATCTTTTTCATATAATGTATCAATCAAATCGCTAGTTTCATTTACCATGTATTTGTAAGTTTTAAACCAAATGATAAGAGAGTTTGTAAAATTTAGTACAGTTTATGATTTACCTACAGAAAAATTCTTTCCCGGTTCCTTTATACAAAACAAAATACTCATCTGGATTTTTTCTATCTTTTTTAGCATTTAGTGCATCTTGATACATTTCAAAATGCTCTACTAGATACAATTGATTATCCGGTTCTGAAAAATAATCAATTCCAACCAAATTAAATCCATTTTCAGGAGTTAATTTCATTTTTTGCTTCTCAAATTTATCTTCAGTCAATTTCCATTTTTTTAAAATATATGAATTATGAACAAATTATTGATCATAAATCATTAGATTTTTCTCTTCTAATAATGCATGTAAATTATGAACCGAACGATAGACGTCAGATTCTTTTTTTGCACCAGTACATACCAATTTTCCAGAAGCAAATAATAAAATCACTGTTTTAGGATCTAACATTCTGTGAATAAGTCCTGGAAACTGCTCTGGTTCATACATACTTCTTGGTAACGTTCTTGCAGCTTTTTCTAAGTGAATTTTTCCACCAAGATTAATTGCAGCGACTATGTTTTGAACAGTTATGACTGCATCTTTTTTTATCTTGATTTTTCCCTTTCTTAATTTTTGAACGACTGTGTTTACAGCTTTAATTGCCATCTCTTCCGATTTTGCACCAGTACAAACCATCTTTCCTGTTCTGAAAATTAATGTTGCAGTTCTGGGACTCTTTAATCTAAAAACTAGTCCTGGAAATTGCTCTGGATGGTATTCTGTATCAGGAAATTTTTCAGTAATATCATTAAGATCAATTTTTTGGTCTACTGATGCTGAAGCAACAACATTTTCGACACTAACCATGGGCTTTGTTTGAGGCATAACGAGTGACTTTAAATAGTCCTTTATATATACTAGTCATACCTTTTTGAATATTTACTAGTCTTAATGATGTCCTATCCATTGATAACGATTCTCCTCATCAATTATGTCTGATACTATCTCTGTGTTTTTGATTTTTGGTAAATTAACGTCAAAAAATCCTAGTTGACCTTTCCATTGAATTGGAATTCTTAATGATTTTGCATTTTTTAATCTAAATCCAAAAGTTCTGTTATAGAAATTTTTTGATGCAAAATGTAATTTTTGATCCATTTTTACTTCTTTAATCGAACTATATTTTTTTACATCATAAATCTCCGCTTTTCCTACAATTGCACCTGTGACAAATTTCTTATTCATTTTCAATCTCTTACAATCTTCTACTCTAATTTTTAATGGTGCATGAATCAAAAATTCCCCACGGAAATTAGTATTCCATTTTCGTAATTCAATAGTTTTTTTTCCGGAAATTATTAAATCCGCAAATGGCTGAGAAACTGAAAGACATTTCAAGATCTTATTCGGTAGCTGCTTTAATGAATTGTCCTGGGTTTTTACTTCTTCCTTCAGGCAAATTTGTTATGCCTCCATTCAAACTTTGAGTAACTATTCCTTTACTAGCTAGTAATTGGGCAGTCATAAGTGAAGTATTTCCAGCCATACATACTAACAACGATTTGCCTTTGGAACCCCTCAATTCTTTATTTAGTTCGTCTGGAATTTGTTGTGTAGATAAGAACTCATTAATGGTTCTAGCTTTAGGGATAGAAATTTTTGATTTATCAACACCTAGTGATTTTGCAATCATATCTATTCCTTCTTCTTTAGGTGTGTATTGAGTATGAACCCAAATTATTCTGTCATAATCTTCTACTATTGATGATGCATCATCTAAGGAAATTGTCATCGGAATTTGATTTTTTGATATTTGTTCAAAATTCTTTTTGTATTTTTCAATTCCATCAGCTACAATTATTACAAATTTGTTATGAACTCCTAAACTTGCCATCTGCATTGTAGAGTATAATGCAAGAGCTGTACTTTCTCCTATGTCGTGACCTTTGTCTACAAAAAACTTCAAAAGAAACTTTGCTTTTTCATAATCTACTTCATGTTCTGTGACATATGTTTCAGGTTTGTATAATGTCAACCCTGCAGCTTTTAATTTTGTTCTAATTCCTGCAACGTCTTGACCTGGGATTGGAAAAACAACATGTATCGATTTTTTATTATATTTTTCAATCATGTATTGACTCAAACCTCCAGATGTTCCACCGGTTCCAAAAGAACAAACTATCTGATAATCCTCAAGCGAGTCTTTATTTTCATGTAATTGTTGATCAATCTCTACGGCAGTTACAGTTCTATGAATATCAATGTTCAATTGATTATCGTATTGTTTTGGACAGAATAAATCATAAATTCTTGCAAGAAGTTTTGCTAAATTTATGATGTCTTGTTTTGCTAATAATGTCTCTATTTCCTGAAGATTAATATCAAAAACTTCTGGATTAAACCCAAGTTGTGATAACTGTGATCGAATATTTCCTGCAGTTGCTTTTGCAGCTAACTCATCCGCTTTATTTTCCATTCCTGGTGCTGGGCAAATATCCATATCTAAATCCATAATTCGAATGTTCTCATTTCGTAATTCTTTAAAGACTCCTTCTTGTAATTTCCTTGATACAAGTGCAACCACATTTACTCCGATCTTTGATAATTGCCCAAGTGCTATTCCAAAGTTTCCTGAAGTAGCTTCAATAACTGTTTGATTTCCTTTTAGTTTCCCAGAAATAATTGCATCATGAATGATGTGAGCAGCGGCTCTGACTTTGATTGAACCACTCAGTAATGTAGAATCAAACTTTCCATAAACCTTCAAATCATTAACATCCAGATCTAATTTGTAGATGCTTTTGGCACATTCTTTCAGATCTTCTGTAAGATCAACTAGTGGTGTTGGGTTTACAACTTTTGTTTCTTCAAGATGAGGTATTTTACACCATATTTCTTGTTCAAATTTTTCTAATAATGTATTGTCTACGCCATTGTTTTGATTTTCATTCAATTTTATCTCTCTAGGGTTGCCTCTTTGTAATCTCATATAAAATATCTCATAAGAAAAATAGTATGAATTGAATTCTTGATTTTTTATTCATACATCTAAAATACTAATTACTTTACTTGGAATGTCTTTTAATCTACTTACTGCCATAGTTTTTTCATAGCCCAAATGTTTTAGATTATTTGCAATAATAGTGGCCCTTATGGTATTAGGACCTAGACCTAATGATACCATATTGATGCCTAATCCCTTCAATGATTTAATCATAATTCTAACAGCATTGGGATCCGAAGGCTCTCCGTCTGTTAGCGTCAAAAAAATATCTGGTCTTTTTGATTGTAGAATTGGAAACATTTTATCGTAAACTTCTGCTAATGGTGTTGATCCATTCGCAACAATGTGGGCCAATCTTTTTGCAGTAATGCTATTCCATTTTACATTGTCTGGTTTTACAGACCAACATACAACTACTCTGTTTTCTGTACTAAATGCAAATACTGCAAATTTCACTTTAAGATATGCTAAAACTTCACAAAGTGCAAGTGTAGCTTTTTTGTATTCTATAGCATCTGAAGCAATACTTGATGAATGATCTAGCAAGATAACAATTTTGGTTTTGATTGATTTTTTAACATCTGTAAAAAATGACTCGTTACCTTCAATGTAATTTTCTTCATCAAATTCATCACCAATTCTTTGATGCTGCTCTTTCCAACCTGTTTTCCATTCTTTGAATTTCATTTTTAATCCATTAATCAAACTCATATCATAAATTATTGTTTCATTAACATTTTTTGTAGAAGGTATTTGAATTCCAATTGCTTCAGGATTCAATCCTTTGTTTTCTGTTTTTTTATTTTCATCTAGTAATACTTTGTATTCGTCATAGACATTGTCTCCTCTAATAATGGATGTAGGATCTATTGAACCAAAATCCCCCTCTTTATTTTTTGAAACTATTTTTAGAACTTTTAGTAATTCCTCTTCAGACAGTGCCATCCCTGCTTTCATAAAAGGCAAAGATATTGGTATTGTTAAAAGTGAATCAATATCTAGAATTTTGATTATTTCACTTATGTTTTTTTCCAGCCATTCAGTATCATAATTTTCGTCTATTGCTTTATTGACTATTTTTTTTGCAAATGTTGATGCTTTTTTTATTTGCTCAAATTGACTTGATTGAATTTCTCCTTTGATTGCTCCGAACGTGAAATATTGATAAAATGCTTCTACAATCCTTGCTTTTCCATAAACTGTGTGAAGTTGTGGTCTTGCAACAAGCATGTACGTATAATTAAACATAATTTCATTGTCCATCCCTTTCCAAATCTCTCTTCCCAACCTTTCTACTCTTTGCATTTCTAATGTGTTGAGAATAAATCCAAATGCATGATCATTACTAAGAATTTTTTTACAAAATTTTACTCTCATTGCTTCATACCATAATGATGTTCTAAATTGGCGATATTTCTGAAAATCATTTCCGATTCTTTTTTCTAAGGGTGTTAAGATTATTTTATTTTCATTTAATCTTGTTTTTGTTTCAACTTTATCTGAAATCTCAACGATCATATTCTCTTTTTCAGACCATCTTCTTACAAGAAAAGTAGCAATCTCTACAATTGATTCTATTTGAAGTTGAATTGCTTGCATTTAGTTACCAAACATAGACGTAATGATGTCACTTACCTTTTGATATTCTATATTTCCCCATTGTGTGTAGACATTACCAAAAACAAATTTTGCTGCTTCTTTCGCAGCCATGCCTTTATCTAACAATTTTCCAAAAGCAATGGTCTCTCTCAAGCTAGGAGAGTAGAATAATTCTTCAACAGCTGCTGCTTGTCTTAACGTATTTGCTAATTTTATTGCTTGAATAATTTCTGATTCATGTTCTCCGGAAACATGCTTTTTTACAATCTCTAATTCTATATCTTCTGGAGGGTATTCTAATCTGATTCTTACTGGAAATCTACTTAGTATTTGGGGTGGTAATTCTTTTGTTCCACTGTGAGTTAATGGATTAATTGTTGCAATAACAAACCAATTTTCTTTGGCTTTGATTAATTCCCCAGTTGATTCTTTTAACACAATTTGTCTTCTATCATCTAATGCTTCATCTAGTCTGAGCAAGACATCTGCTTCAGCTGCATTAATCTCATCCAAATATAACATATTTCCTTCTCTCATTGATTTTATCAAAACTCCTTCATCAAAGGTCACAGTTCCATCAGTAAGTGTTTTTGAGCCTACGAGATGACTCTCCCTTGTTCTGAGGCTAAAATTCATTGATTGTAGATTCACATTATTACTTTTTGCAAAATCTCTAACAAGTGATGTTTTTCCAGTACCTTTGGGTCCTATTATTAGAACAAATAAACCAGCTTCAAATGCCTTATTTAGAATCTGAGTTGACTTATTCCAATCCAGATATTGAACTTCTTCCAAAGTATGTTTTCATTGATTTAAACAATATTTAATATTAGATCTATTTTCCAAATGCTTCTACTTTTGCAAAAGACTCATCAAGTCTTTGATGTAATGTTTTACTCCATTCATCAAAACCTGAAGGATCTTTTGGGTAATTATGATAATGTTCTACTAACCATTGATTTTGTTTTGATGTATATCTTAATCCGTCTGCAACTGTCTTATTCATTGCACCTCTGATGATCATTCCAATTTTTCCTAACCCTGTAAAATCTGGATGTTCTCCTTTACTGATTGCTTCAACATCAAGATTTCCTAAAAAGTGTTTCATTCCATAACTAATCTGTTCATTAGTCATTTGTTGCACTAGTCTTCTAAAGAGTTCAAGACCTGCAGTTTTATATCCATATTCTTTGATGTAATCAAGATTGTATTGCCAAAGACTAGCTTCTGAAACATCGTTTGCTTGTAATGCTTTAGCTACATTATTTCCTAGAATTGTTCCAGCGATTAATGCTGGTCCTATTCCTCCTGCATCAATTGGTTTTGGCATCCATGCCGAATCACCAACCATCATGTATCCACCTGAAACCATACAATCATTTTGTCTCCTAACTGACACTTGAAAAACTCCTGAATTATTGTTAATGTCTTGAGGATCTTCAGATAATTTTGGATTTTTAATAGCTATATTTCTTGCAAGATATTCTTTCATTAATGACTCGACATTATCTTTTTTACCTAATCGCTTGTTTCTTAAATCTAACAGTGATTTTTCTACTCCTAAACCAATATTGACTTTGTTTTCCGCTTTTGGAAACACCCATCCATATCCTCCTGGTGCAATGTCTTGATCTAAATGAATAATACAATAATTAGGATCAAACTCAGAAAGATCTTTTTGTCCTGGCTCAAAATACATGATGTATCTGCCTGTTGATTCTAAATCCCGTCTGTCAATTCTCTTTTCTACTTTTGTAGAATTTTGAAGTCCATTTCTAAGCATAGATGTAACACCGGTTGCATCAATTACAATTTTTGATGTTTTCTTAAAAGACTGTTTTGTTTTATTATCAATTCCTTGAACTCCAACCACTTGTTGGCCTTCATAAAGTAGGCTCATAAGATTAATTTCATATTCAAACTCAATTCCCATCTTTCTACATCTTTCATTTTGAATTTCAGGAAGCTTTTGACGATTCAACATGTATCCTGCACCATCAAATGGGATTGCAGTTTCCTTGTCTGGTGAAAATGCCATTACTCCTTTTACATCATGTTCAATTTCGGGCCTTGTCCATTTGACTTTGATTCTATCTGACATGTAGTCTACTGCTTCTTTGGAACATGCGTCACCACATACCCATCCAGCTAATGATTTTCTACCTGGGAAAAATTCTGTATTTCTATCAACAACTAAAATCTTTGCATTTTGGTTCGAATAGTGAGAAATTGCTTGTGCTGTAATTGTACCTGCAAGACCTCCCCCTGCAACTATAACATCATAATCTACCACGACAATCCGGTTCGTCTTTCCGTATTTAAAATAATACCATGATAAAATATATCGATCTTGTATGCCTAATCGTTAATCAATTAAAATGGGGTCGGTTCGTCGCGGCGTCTTCATAGGTTTAGCTCAGACTGGAGCGGCTGTTATTTCCTCATTCCCAAATTAAATTGCCTTCTCATTCCTATTTAACCTAGTTGACAATTTGAAAAATTTCTGTAAATGTTTTGACAGTGTCTTTCTTGTTATAAATTGGTGTATGAATTTTTATTTTTATTGTATCCTTTTCTCTAATGATGAGATTTCCATTGATTAGCTCTTGTTTATCTAACCTCATATGGAATCTGGAATCTACTGTTCTTTCTTCAATCTCGTCAATTAATTCCCTGATTTGTTGATTGGAGAACAATTCTAAAAGGTTCTTCATAAAATTTTCAGCCTGTTTTTTTATAATTTTTACATTTAACATAGTAATTGGATTTTCAAAATATCCTGTAGTTTCATTAACTGTAAACTCTTCTTTTTTTAGTCCTAGTAAATCTTCAAATGATTGGAATATCTTTAAAATATCTTCTGTTGCATGAACAATAACATCAATTGTTACTTCAATCTTACCAATCATGATCGTAAAAGAATAATTAATGTGATTTAGGCTTCAAGTAACACTGTTTCTTTATCTGCAGTTCTGATGAGTTTTACTTTCTCAAGACCAACATGTCTTACTCTGATGACTTTCTTGAATGCTGCCATGATATCTGAATTAATTTTACTGTAACAAGTTGCTTGAACAAATTGGTCAATTGTCATCTCTGGTACTGTCTTATTGATTATGTCTCTTGCAATTAATCTAAGAGCATGTTTTCTCGATGTGTTTAATTGCCTGTGTGTTAAAGCAATTACTTTGATTCTAAAGATGTATCCATCTTTAGTTTTAATGTCTATGATGAAATTAATTTTTGATGAACCACGTCTCACCAAACTACGCAAAAATTCTTTTGAATATTCGAATCTTTTGAAGATTGTTGTTGCCTTGTCCTCGTCTACCTTGTCAATTTGGAAATAGATTTTGTATTGATGTTGTGAAGGATCGCCTTTTAGAATGTCGTAAAGTGTAACTTCTAAAACTCTGCCTGATGCATTTTCATCATCCGTTATTGGTACATAAGCAATTGGTACATTGTTAAACGAATCTGGGGCATTAACTGTAATCCAGCGTTTTTCTCTCCACTTGTCCTTTACTCGACCTTTTCTACGTGCCAATTATTATCGACCTTTGAACCCAAAATATAAGGGTATGTCACTAGATCTCTTTCTGATTTCCCATGTAATTCTGTAAAACATGAGGAATTTTGATGTGCCCATCTTTTGTTTGACCATTCTCCATCAATGCTACCAAAATTCTAGTTGTGGCAATTAGAGTACTGTTGAGTGTATGCATGTATTGGGTGTCTTCATTTGTTTTATCTCTGAATCTTATCTTCAATCTTCTTGCTTGATAATCCAAACAATTTGAGCAAGATACAATCTCTCTGTAGGCATTTTGTCCTGGCATCCATGCTTCAACATCGTATGTTTTTGCTGAAACTTTTCCCATATCTCCCGTTGACAGAAGCATTACTCTGTATGGAATTCCCAAACTTTGATAAAATTCCTCAACAATAGATATCATTTTTTCATGTTCATTCCATGAATCTTCTGGTTTAGAAAATACAAATTGTTCTATTTTGTCAAACTGATGTACTCTAAAAATTCCTTTCTGATCTCTTCCATGTGCTCCTGCTTCTTTTCTAAAACATGGGCTAACTCCTGCATATCTTAAAGGTAAATCTTTCCCCTCAATGATTTCTTTGGAGTGCATTGCAGCCATTGCATGCTCAGATGTACCAATCATGTAGAGATCCTCTTCTTCAACTTTGTAAATAACTTCTTCAAAATCATCTGCTATTACTGCTCCTTCCATTGATTCTCGATTAATCATATAGGGGGGTTGAATTAGGGAATATTCTTTTTTTGCAAGAAAATCTAATCCATAATGAATTAATGATTGATTTAGTTTTACAAGATCATTTTTTAGATAGTAAAATCTGGCACCTGCTACCTTTGCTGCTCTTTCGAGATCAACTAAATCTAATTTTTTAGAAATATCAATATGATCATTTATTCTAAAATCAAAATTTGGTAAATTTCCCCATTTTCTAATCTCGATGTTAGAACTTTCATCTACTCCTACGGGAACTGATTTGTGAACAAGATTTGGAATTGTTAGTGCCAATTTCAAATATGATTTTTCAATGTTTTCTTGTTCTAATTCTAATTCTGACAGTTTAGATGAAACATTTTTCATCTCATTCAAAATTGATGATGTGTCTTCTCCTTTCTTCTTTTTCTGTGAAATCTCTAGTGCAACTTGATTTTTCTTTTTTCTAAGTTCGTCTGTCTTAATGATGAATTCACGTCTTTTTTGATCAGATTCTATTAATCCTTCTAAATCAAATTCTACCGATCTTGCTTTGAGCATATCCTGAATAATCTGGGGATTTTCTTTGATCAATTTTGGATCTAACATTACTCGATCACCTTTAAAGCCACTTGGATATGTTCCAATACTTCATCAATTGTTCCAATAAGATGTTTCATGTTCTTCTTACTTTCAAAATTAAAAACTAGTTTGTTATCAATATTTTCAACATAAAGACTCAATCCTTCTGGAAAATTTACATTGTCAGGTTCTAACGCTTTTTTGACGGTTTCGGCTTTTTCTTTTGATATGTTATTGAGAACTACTTGTACTTGACACGTTAACGACATTTACTTCCAAATAATTGAGAAATTCATCCAATTTGTCTTTAGTTATTTTTGCTCCTGCTGCTGCATTATGTCCTCCTCCGATACCATTAAATCTCTCAGCTCCCACTCTCATTATTTCACTGAGATTGATATCTAAATTACAACCAAAAGATTTTCTTGAAGAAAATTTCATTGTATTTTCCTCTCCTTTTGTTCTCAAAATTACAATTTTTCCTGAATTTTTGGGAGAACCTGCAATTAATGATGATATAGTCCCAGTCATTGTTTCTGGTACTATATCTTCCCCATTTACCATGATGCATGTTTTACTTTCCGAAATTCGCCATCTCTCATTTGATAATATGCTCATGTATTCTCTAATCATTTTTCTATATTCAGTTAGTATTGTTTCTCCTTCTCTTAGTATCTTATTTCTGTCTCCCATACATATTGCCATTCCAACTCCTGAACGATTTATTCTTCCACAGGAATTTAACATGGTTGAAAATTCTCTTCCATCACGTAGGAAGCTTCTATTATCTTCTCTTGGAAATGTGTAGGTATATCCAATAAGTTCTGACATTATCTCAGTAGCATTTTTACCTGATGTAAATTTAGTAATTGATTCGATTACCTGCCTTTTCTCTTCTTCGTTTAACTCTGCTGGAACTCTCCATCTTCCATCTTCTTTTAGCTTAATTCCTGACGAATTTAGAAGAGAAAGACACGCATCCCTATTCCATGTCAAACCTTCTATAAATGGCTGTGAGGTAAATGCAAGTGCATCTGGAAGAGGTCTGGTTTCTCTTCCGACTAATAATAAATCTAAATCAATATCTACCAAACCTTGTTCTTTTGCGGTATTTGCAATATCGAAATTTTTTCCAGTAAATGATTTCTTTTCTCCCTGATCTTGTCTATCTCCTAATGCCGAAACAATCGCAATGGCAGACAAGTCTGAATTTTTTTCATCAAGTGCCATTGATGCAAGATATGCCATACCTCCTGCACAAATCTCAACTCCGCCATCAATTCCATATTTCCAAGCATTTATGACATTTTGATTATCCATCTCTTTATCTGGAATTTGATGATGATCTAATACAACCCAATTGTCTCCTAGAGTTGAATCTAATTCGCTTGCAAAACCTCCTCCTAGATCTGTAACAACATGAAAATCTCTGGAATCTGTTTTGAAAGACTTTGCTATATTTTTATTAAATTCTTTTGATGTTCTAACAGTACAATTTGCACCTGTTCTGATTAGAGCTTTGGTGATGATACTTCCAGACGTGAGTCCATCACAATCAATATGGGTTGTTACAAAAATTGATTTTTTTGACTTAATACAATCTGAAATTTTATCTCTGAAATAAGAAAGTGATTCATCCAACGATTTTGTCATTACTCTAACTGAGCAACCACGGATTTATATTTCCAGGTTTTAGGAATTCTCTCAATTCTTTTGTAGTAAACAGATAATCTGTGAACTTTGGCTTCTATTAATTCCAAAGATCTTACATTTCTATTGTCTCCTTTGTTTTCTTTCAGGTGCTTTTGAAGGCCTACTGCTTTCTTAACCATATTTTCAAGATCTTCGGGCATTTCAGGTTTCAAGTCATTTTCTTCAAGAATTTCACCCATGCTCTTCTTGGTAATTGGCTTGATTAGAGGAATTGAATGCTGATCTCTTAGTTTAATTCCAATTTGACTTGGGGTTAAGCCATCTTTAGAATATTTTATGATTAACTCTTCGATTTCTTTAGGACTTTGTGTAATCCATGAAGGTGCACGTAACGTAGACGGTCTGATTGAGTGTGACTTTCCATGTCTATGTGTGTGCATTCGTCCCATGATTTGGCTGATTGAAGTACAGAATTAAACGTTACTTATACTGATCTCGTACATAATATCGAAATTTGGGGATTAGAATAAAAGTTAAATAACTCACTGGCTTCAAACGAGCAGGTAAACGGTATGAATACAAAAATACTATTAGCAGCATCCTTAGTTGCTGTCTTCACTATAGGACTCTATGCAGAAGATGCAATAGCATTTGCACAATACATGGGT
>JAOTSS010000064.1 GCA_029864805.1 Candidatus Nitrosopumilus sp.
GATAAAGGAAAAATTACTGACGTTTCAGAATCAATAGCTGAAATAATTTTCATTGGTGGACATGTAA
Organism: Candidatus Nitrosopumilus sp.; assembly: GCA_029864805.1. Next base: position 68 of record JAOTSS010000064.1, read on the forward strand.
TGTTTGCTAAGGGCCAAACTTCTAGTTCTGGTGTTACAAATGGTTCTACAAAGATCACATCTCCACTTTCAATAAACTTGGAATCTGTTTCAATAAATCTTCCAAGACTTGCATTTGAATCAAACAAAGATGAAACTTACTTTAGAGCAAGACTTGCATTACTAATGAAACCTGCATTATCATCTATGGCATTAAGAAAGAAAGAGATCTCAGATCTTACTAGAAGAGGACTAAACCCAATTCTTGCAAAGAATACCCAATACATGCAACAAAGTTCTGTTTCGCTTGTTGTAAATTTGGTAGGCCTCAAAGAGTCTGTATTTAACATACTTGGATTCCAAGATAATAAAGAAGGACGTAGTATTCTTCATAAGGTAATTGAAACCGCAGTCGATGTTGGAGCCAAAAAAGGTAAAGAATTAGGTGATGCTGTTACCATTTGTATGACTGAAACTGAGGCATCTGCTCGTTTTACTACTTTGGATGGCGAAAAATATGGCAAAAATTCTGCCTTAAATTCAATGGAGGGTGACTCTTATTCTCAAGGAATAATCATTAATGCCTCTGAAATTGCCAATTATACTAACAAAAGTGAGATTATAGTTGAAGCCAATAAAATCTCAAAAATCCTAAATGGCGGATTACTCGTGACTCTGCACATTGACAATGATGCACAAATCGATGAAATCAAAAAATCACTTGAGAAAGCATCAGAGCTTACAACTTCTTTCAAGCCTGTAAGAAAGATTGCAATATGTGGTGAATGTGGATTTAAGGATGAACCGTTTGAGGACAAATGTCCAAAATGTAAATCCCCATATGTTGTCTGATATTCATAAATGAAAAACTAGTTACGATCATTTTTTTAAAATTTTTGATCAGAGTCAGATGTGCTAATCTTTATTATTATCAAAAATATCATGCCAGCATGAACTTCATAGTAGCAGTGTTAAAATTGACTCATTAACATAATAACATCAAAACTTTTCGAGCACATGAGTTATATCCATATTGTTCATAACCTTTACGAAGAGATTAATTTTATTTCTTAAGAGAAAAATTCTTCGAAGAACTTAGGAGATAAAGTCTATCATAAGTAAAGTCTTAATTAAGATCTGATGGTTTCTCTTATACCCAACTAGTTGTTAACTTAAGAATTAACTAATTAAAGCATACAGATGATCATAATAGTATAAGCCAATAATAGTTAACTTTTTGGTTATGCTTTAGAAGTTTACACGATCATTGTATGATTCCATGAGTGTTATTCAGAACCCACTATGATGAAAATTGGAGCGTTGTCAATTTAATTGAACTGAGTTTTTAGCGAAATCATGACAAACAGTTTATACAGATATTGATTCTAAACATGGAGGGGAGATTAATGGACAATTCACAAATTGAAAATACGATCAATGAGATCCGTAAGCGTAATGGTACAGTTACGGCTTTCAATCAAAATAAAATTTCAAATGCCATATTTCGGGCATTGGCCGCCACCTCTAAAGCCGATCGTGGTATGGCCGATCAACTAGCAGAGAATGTAGTTAACAAACTAGTTGAGCAAGGATTTACCAACACTAGGACACCTACTGTTGAGGATATACAAGATATTGTAGAATCTACTCTAATTGATAGTGGAAATAGCGATATTGCAAAAGCATACATCGTTTACAGACATGAGAGAAGAAAACTAAGAGAAGAAAAAATGAAGGTCTTGAATTTAAAGGCTCTTGATCCAGTTTCCAAAAAATTTGATCTGAATTGTCTTAGGGTTCTAGCATCGAGATATCTTTTCAGAAATGGAAAAAATGAGATTATTGAATCTCCGACTCAAATGTTTGAACGTGTTGCCATTCTGGTAGGAATTGGTGATATTCTATACGATTCAAAAGTCTTTGACAAATCAGGAAATATCAAACAAGATGTAGAAGAAGCAAAATCTTATCTCGAAAAACTAGATGCATTTGATTATAAATTCAAAGTAGGCAATTATTTCTTCAACAAATGGCATTTCAGATCTTTAATCAATCACTACGTGACTCTTGCAAACAAAGGTCAAATGAAGATAAGCTTCAAAGATCTTTTGACATTACTTGCAGCAAAGAAACTTGATAGTTATGCAGACAAAATCACTGAATACTTTGATTTGATGACTGCACAAGACTTTCTACCTAATTCACCAACCATGATGAACGCAGGTGGAAGATTAGGTCAGCTATCTGCATGTTTTGTGCTTGGAATGGAAGATGGAATGGAACAAATCATGAAGTCTACCTCTGATGCAGCATTGATCTTCAAGTCAGGTGGTGGTGTTGGAATCAACTATTCTGATCTTCGTGAGGAAGGCGACATTGTAGCATCCACTTCAGGTGTTGCATCTGGACCCGTATCTTTTATGAATATCATCAATACCGTGACTGAAGTAGTTAAACAAGGAGGAAAAAGACGTGGTGCAAACATGGGAATTATTGAAGCATGGCATCCTGATGTTGAAAAATTCATTACAAACAAAACAGAACCAGGTATTTTAGAAAACTTTAACGTAAGTGTTGGTATATGGGAAGACTTTTGGCATGCACTTGTAAATACTTCTGATGGTAACTATGTTTTACGTAGTCCACGTGACAAAAAACCAGTTAAAGAAATCAATGCACATCAATTAATTGATCTGATTGCACTTTCTGCATGGAAAAGCGCAGAACCTGGTTTGATCTTCTTTGATCAAATTAACAAATACAATGTATTTGCAAAAGCAAGAAAAGCACCACTAAGAGCAACAAATCCATGTGGTGAACAAAGTCTTTATCCATACGAGTCATGTAATCTAGGTTCTATCAACTTGGTAAATCTTGTAAAGAGACAAGCAGATGGAACGTATGAATTTGATTGGCAAAGATATGAAGAAACAATCAGAAAAGCAACAAGGTTCTTGGATAACATCATTGATGTCAATACATATCCAGTACCAGAAATTAGTGTAGCATCAAAAGAATCTAGACGTATTGGACTTGGAGTGATGGGAGTAGCTGATCTCTTATACAAACTAAAAATCCCATACAATTCTCAAGAAGGATATGAACTACAATCAAAACTATCTGAAGCACTATCCTATTATTCCATGGAAGAAAGTGTTGCACTTGCTAAATCTCGTGGAGAGTTCCCATTATGTTCTAAAACAGAATACCCAGAAGGTAAGATTCCCATCTCGGGATACTATGAGAAAGCAAAAGAATTGCATTCGTATGAATGGGACCCACTGATTGATAAAATCCAAAAACATGGTATCCGAAATGTTTTGACTACTACAGTAGCTCCTACTGGTACACTCTCAATGATTGCGGACTGTTCAAATGGAATGGAACCTGCATTTGCTCTTGTATTTGAGAAGAGAGTAACTGTTGGGAGATTTTTCTATACAAACAAGATTCTAGAAGAAGCTCTCAAAGAAGAGGGCCTCTACACTGACGAAATTCTTGAAAAGATTGCAGACAACTACGGTTCATTGAAAGGATTAGATGAAATCCCTCAATGGATGCAAGATGTATTTGTTACCGCAATGGATATCCATTGGGCTGATCATCTTATGGCTCAAGGTGTATGGCAAGACTGGATAGGAAATGCGATTGCAAAAACAATCAACATGCCATACGATGTTACAGTAGAAGATGTAAAATCTGCATATCTATTAGCACATGAAATAGGACTGAAAGGAATGACTGTTTATCGTGATGGCTCTAGACATAAACAAGTCCTTCATATGACAAGCGAAAATGCAACAAAGATCTTTGAGGTAAGTCCAAGTGAGTACATGACTGCTTTTGTGAGTAAAAACATAACAAATCCATACATCAAAGCCCAAGTCAATGATTCACTTGCGCTAAAAGTTCATGATGAAGAAATCAAAATGGAACCTCAAAAATACGAAGAGGTTTCAGAAGATCGTCTATGTCCTACATGTAAAAACAATCTAGTCTTTGTAGAAGGTTGTAGTATCTGCATTGAATGTGGATACAGCGGTTGTACTTCTGGATAAATAAAAGAATCACAACTTTTTTACTTCCTTTTCATTTTAAATCCACGTGGACAAGAAAATCCTGGGTATACTAGTAAGCGTAGTAATTATGATTGTAATAGTATCTTCAGTACTGGCAATACCAAATTCAGAAATTATTACTCAAAAAACTAATGAAAAAATTGGCCTTGTAATTAATTCTCCAAGTCAATCTACTACTCTACAAAACTTGGATCAAATTTATTCTGAAGCTGCAAGCTCTGGAATTGGAAGAAGTAATATGTATCTTTTTTGGAACTTGATTGAACCTGTACGTGGAGAATTTGATTGGGAACAATCTGATGTATTGATGAGTTTAAATAAAAATAATAATCTCAAAGTAACTCTTTACTTTTCTATTGTTAATGGTGAAACGCTTGGACCTTTTCCTAGTTGGATTGGAAAACCATCCCTTAATGCAATTGGAGAAGAAAGGCTAGTCAATGTTCTTGATGTAATTTTATCACGATATTCAATTATTGATTCTGTAATAATTGCAGGTGAGACTGAATCTCAGTTTAGATACTATGAGCAAAATATTCCGGTTTACAAGGAATTGTTCTCTGGAGTCTATCAGAAGATAAAAGAGAAACATCCAGATGTAAAGTTTGGAAATTCATTTGCACTACATCAAGTACTCAATAAAGACTTGGAAAATATAGTAAATGAACTTGCAATTGGAGATTTTGTCGCATTTTCCTATTTTCCAGTAGACAGTCTTAATGATATCATTAAAACTCCTCAGGAAGCAAAAGATGATCTGAATGAAGCATTTGAAATAATCCCAGACAAAAAAGTAGCATTTTTTGAGATTAGCTGGAGTACCTCTAATTTTATTGGAGGCAATTCCACAACTCAGGATGATTTCTTGCAAAAATCATTTGAGCTTTTCTCTGAAAAAGAATCAGAGATAGAATTTTTGACATGGTATAGACAGTACGACAGACCTGAGAATACATGCATTCCAGAACAACAAGATATTGGAAAAGAGAAAATTAGTGTAGGGGGAGGTTCAGGTTTAGGAAGTAGTGAATATGTAATTGAACGACTGAACTATTACGTTTGCAACGCAGGTTTGATTGAAATCAATGGAAATCCAAAATCTGGTTGGAATGAATTTAAGAATCAAATTGAAATGATAAACTAGTATGATTTCACTAATTCTTGCCGAGTCTTCTTTAGAGACAGTGCCTCATGAAATTAAATATCATCCATCAGTAGTCTCACATGCAAGAAAACTTGGTAAACACTCTACTGAAATTATTCTTGACAATTCGTGGCATTTTGCAGCTATGAAAGGAATTGAAAATGAAATGAAAAGAGGAAGACCAGATTTGGTACACTTTTCAATACTTGAAGCTACTACAATTCCATTATATCTTCAAAACAAAATAAAAATCTACATTCATACAGTTGATGATAAAGTAATTTACTTTGGTCAAAATGTTCACATTCCAAAATCTTATCATAGATTTGAGGGAGTAATTGAAAAACTGTATCAAGAGAAAAAAATCATCGCAAATAATGAAATATTACTGGAGATTAAAGAAAAAACATTCTCAGAACTACTTGGTGAAATTAATCCATCTAAAGTGATTGGATTTTCTAGCAAGGGCAAATCTAGTTCGTATGAAAAAGTTGCAACAGAGATTTCAGATAATACGTGTATTGTAGTTGGTGGATTCCAAAAAGGACATTTCTCAGATTTGATTGAAAACAAAATTACTGATCTGTATTCTATTGGTGATGAATCGTTTGAAGGCCACGTTGTAATTGCTAGATTGCTCTATGAATATGAAAAAACCATTTTTATGTAGGAACCAAAATTTGCATTCTGTTGCAGTCATAGTATAGCCTGGTTAGTATTCGGGGTTTCCAACCCTGTGACGCGGGTTCGAATCCCGCTGACTGCATTTTTACATTATGATAAAAACTAATTTTTAGGTGCAATTTCAGAAAATAATGTGAAATCTGCAGTAAGAAAAATTGCAATGGAACGAATGCAAATTCTTATTGAAAATGCAATAACTAACGCAAAAACAAATCCCAAACTTTCTCAGCGTCAGGCCTATATTGCTAGAAGAATTAGCACAAGACACAAAATTCGAATGCCTTATGATCTTAGAATGATTTTCTGCAAAAAATGCAAGTCGTTTATTGCCCCTGGAATAAATTCTCGAATTCGTTTAGGCAGGACATCTGTAAAGTCGATTAGAATTTCTTGCAACTTGTGTGGACACACTTATCGCAAAATAATATCTAATGACTTACAATGATTTTTTAACATCCTCAAAATATATAGAATTATGATTTCAAAACTAGTTTTGTTATTAGTTATAGGATTATTTGTTATGTCAATAACCCCTGCATATGCACAACATCATTCAGGATCTCTCGCACCACCAATAGATTTTGATGGACTAAAAGTAGCTTTAACTACAATTCTATCCCCTGATGATTTTATTTATGGTGATTCTAAAAGTGCTAATCTGTCAATCAGATTCTTTGATAGCGAAACAAATGCTAACATCAAGAGTGTTACATATAGAGTTCAGATCTTTCATGAAGATGCTCTAGTTGCCAACGAATACTTTTTTGATGATGATGGTAAATTAGATTTAGAAATCAAACCTACATCTGGATGCCAAGATCAAAACCTTTGGAAATGTACCAAGTATTATGGTGAAAAACATGCCATAGCTGGGGCCTATTATGCAAGAGGCGACTCATTACCTGTAATTCAAGGTCCTGTTTTTGATAAAAGTGGACAATACAATATCCAAGTTTCCATTGTAGGTGCAACAAATCCAAAAACAATGACTACAAAAGATTTACTCTTTGAAACTTTCCTGCATCTCCCTCAAAAACAAATATTCCCAATTAAAATTGCAAATGCTCAAGAATTCCCAATATCAATAAAATCCTACAATGATAAAATTTCAAATTTTAGTTTTGATGAATCAATGAATAAAATCTCATATGAAATTTCTTACAATTTAAATGATCAAAAACACGATTCTAGTATTAATCAAATAGTGTTATTGGAAAAGGATTTTTCAGCTTTCAAACAAGGACATGAAATTGACATTTTTGTAGATGGAATTCAAGTTCAAGATGATTTTTTTCATTTTGATATATCAAAACCTGATGAAAACATTGTTAGAATAAACATCCCACATGAAGAACTCATGTTAATTAAAAATAAGCAAAATACTACAAATGATGATACTGTAATAAAAATAGAAATCTTGTCTGGCGAACACATTGATCTCAATGAACTAGATTTAATGTTTGAAAATGGCTTTTCTACAAAGGTATCTTGGAACTCCGAACTAACGGCAGGTGAAAAAATTCCCCTTACATTCTATTTCTTTGATGTAAATAATATTCCTGCAAAAGATATTTTATTTGCATATAGTATTACTGATTCGTCTGGAAAAGAGATTTGGTCCAACATGGGCATCTCTGAAACATATCTTGGTATTTTGGCTTCCCATGGAATTTATCAAGAATCTGTTTCAATTCCAACTGATGGTCAATACCAATTAAAAATAATTTTAATTGGTCATAATTCTAAAAACTTTGAAAAATATTTTACATCAATATCTGACTTTAGTCCTACTTTTCAATCTGTAAAAGAAGAAAAAATTACCTTTGTCCCATCTTGGATTAAAAATAATGCCGGGTGGTGGGCAGATGGAATTGTGGATGACGAAGAATTTATCCAATCAATTCAATTTTTAATTAATGAAAACATCATTAACATTCCAGTCACTAAGTCCAAATCAGCAGAATCTCAGGAAATCCCATCTTGGATTAAAAATAATGCCGGATGGTGGGCAGATGATTCGATTTCTGAACGGGATTTTGTTAAAGGAATAGAATTTCTAATTAGTCAAGGAATAATTAGATAATTAAAATTGGAATTAAAGACCAACAATGAATTTATTGACTAGTGACGATTTCAACTAAATTTCCTTTTTTAAAATAATATTTAGATAATGCTGAGAATTTGTATGAATTATTACTACATACTTTTCAAATAAAAATTAAAAAATTAATGCCGATCTGATAATTCACGCTTGAATATGTTTAAGAAACCTATCTGAATGCCTCAATGATTTATAAGACGATTACCGATTTTTCCACTTTATGGCAAAAGTATACGACGTACCAGCAGATGTATTGATTAAAAGATTAGCCGATATTCTAAAGAGTGAAGATATCCCAGCACCATCTTGGATTCCATTTGTCAAAACTGGAGCTCACGCCGATAAACCTCCACAAGAGCGAGACTGGTGGTATACTAGATGCGCATCAATTATGAGAAAAATTTACTTTCATGGCCCAATTGGAATTAATGAATTAAGAAAAGATTATGGCGGTGGTAAACCATCTGGATATGGTGCTGCCCATCACAAAGATGCTGGAGGTGCAATTATCCGAAATGCTATTCAAGGATTAGAAAAACTTGGCTATTTAGAAAAAGTTGAGAAAAAAGGCAGAGTTATTTCTAAACATGGAATGCAAAAACTTGACAGACTATCTACTGAAATTCTTAAAGAACTAATTGTTGAAAATCCTCAATTGAAAGTTTACACATAGATTCAAAATGAGTTTTCCAGAATCTAATGAACCACCTTTTGAAAATACTAACAGTGAATCATCCAAACAAAAAGAACAAATTCTAAAACAAATTCTTTCACCTGAAGCTAGACTGAGACTAAATAATATCAAAATGGTAAAATCTGAACTGTCTGACCTAGTTGAGCAATATTTGATCGGAATGGCAACCCAAGGTAAACTTCCTGGCCAGATCTCTGATGATCAACTCAAACAAATACTGCTCTCTATTCAGCAACCAAAACGTGATTTTAAGATAAATCGGGTATAATTCAGAAAAAATATAATTATGGGTAGATAATTAGTTAACTTATGAAAGCAGTTGTATACAATGAATATGCACCAGATGATAATTATGCTAAAATCCTCAAAGTCCAGGATATAGATGAACCAAAACCAAAGCCTGATGAAGTTATTTTCACTAACAAGGCTTCAGCATTAAATTATAATGATATTTGGGGAATGAGAGGCGTACCAGTAGCGGTTCCTCTTCCACATGTTTCTGGCTCTGATGTAGCAGGTGATGTAATAGCAGTAGGTGAAGATGTACAAAATTTCAAAGTAGGTGACAAAGTTGTATCCCACTCTAACTTGGCATGCAGAGTTTGCAAAGCATGTACAAGTGGAAGAGAATTTGACTGTACCCGAAGACAAGTTTGGGGTTTCCAAACTGGACCACTATGGGGAGCATATTCTGAACAAATTCATTTACCAGAAGTCAATGTTTCAAAAATTCCTGATGGAGTTTCGTATGAAGATGCAGCAGCAGCTTCAATGACTATTCTTACTTCGTGGCACATGTTAGTTGGCAGAGCACAAATCACTCCAGGCCAAACAGTACTCATTATGGGTGGGGGTTCTGGTGTTGGAAGCTTTGCAATTCAAATTGCCAAATTGTATAACTGTGACGTAATTGCAACTGCCAGTCCAGACAAATTAGATAAATGTCTAGAACTTGGTGCAGATTATGCAGTAGACCACAGAAAAGATGACTGGAATAAAGAAGTTTTCAAGATATCAAAAGAACTTGCAAAGACAAAAGGTGAAGCACCTGGAATTGATCTTACATTTGATCATATTGGTCAAACTCACTTCAACAAGCAACTAACATTGCTCAAATATGGTGCAACTCTAGTTTCATGTGGTGCTACAACCGGATATGATGCACAAATAGATCTTAGACACATATT
>JAOTSS010000065.1 GCA_029864805.1 Candidatus Nitrosopumilus sp.
TGACCCACAGGAGCATCCAATATTCTGTTTATCAGAACTTCAGAAGATATATTCATACAATACTTTTCTCTTTTAATGAATTAAAGGTACCTTAAAGCAAAAAAGAAAATTGTTCCAAATATTACGACAAAACTAACAATCTTGAGAATTATTTCTTTTTTGTAATATTTTTCATAATTTGCATTTTGTCGTTTTAGATCTTTGTACTTTCTAGATGTGGTTATCAATACATAACTTGCAAAACCAGCTATTGCAGCAAATATCACAGTTTCAACAGATATTGAATTTGATTGAATTGCAGATCCTGCAAAAACAGGTAAAATTCCCCATGAAATAATAAACGATGCATTATTATGAAATTTACCACGAAATAACTCAAGATTGTATGCTAAAAGGAAAAATCCTTCAGCAATTCCTATTGGAAATAATAACCAAGAATCCAAAAATGCGTAGTATAATCCAATAGAAAAAGATAGAGTTAAGGAAATTATTGATACTAACCAAAGTTTTGTACGTGATATATTGCCCCAAGGTTTATTCTTACTTCCCAACGCATCAAGGCAATGTGCGGATATCCCTACTGCTAAAAAATACAGCAGACAAATGGATACTAGTCTATCAAGGCTAAATTCTACTGAAAAGGAACCCCATACGGCAAAGGACACCACCATTCCAGTATAAGGTAAAAACAATATTCCCATAGACAATCTAAAATTTCTAGAACCAAATTTTGGAACAAACCATTCAGATAATCTATCGCTATGCATTATTTTTTAATAGCAATCTTGCATTAAATGATTTAAATCAAAATTTGATATGTCCTTAAAATTTATCTAATTAATCTATAAATTATTCTACATAGATCTGCTCTGCATACGCTGCAAATGTTCCCAAAATCCAATCTTTTGCAGCCACACATACAAGTACATTCTTGGAGTTCCATCTGAATTCACCTCAGTCAAGTGGTTCAGGATGCCCTTTTCCACGAAGTGAAAATAACACTATTGCCAATGTAATTGCAACTCCAATTGCAGCCCCATATGCCGCGATTCCAGCTTCTGCCATGAAACACTTACCACAAAATTAACAATAAACGTGATGATATCAAAATGAAAAATTTGTTTAATTTGATATTGTAAAACCTGCCAAGTTTTCATTATCGTGATGTTGTACTTTATTGAGGATGTGACCACACTGATTTCAGATTGAACATCTATGACACAAAACAACTTTCATGTGCAATATGTAAACAAGTAATTGGTGAAGTTGATTATGATGCGGAAATTATTCGTCCAAAGTGTGGTCAGTGCTCAAATCCCACTCCCCATGTTAATGACAAAATACCATACTTGATTCCTCACTAGTCTCAAAACCATGTTCATGATTCACATAAAGCAATTTTCAAGTGTTTGTTTTTTTTAGTTAATAATTAAATAATTTTGAATAGATTTTATCATTTACTTAAATATTTTTTTAACATATTTGTTTTATTGAAACTGCCTATGTTTTAGTAAGTTGTGATCTTGGTTTTGAAGTAGACATAATTCAAGAACTAAAGTCCATAGATTCAGTTATGGAAGTCCAAGGGGTATATGGTGCATATGACATAATTGCAAAAATAGAGAATCCAAACAGAGAGAAACTCCGAGAAATCATTATTTCAAATATCCGAAAATTAAAACATGTTCGCTCAACTCTTACTTTGATGGGAATTTCAGGACAAGCATGGAGAGAAAATTAATTGTTAACTAATGAAAAGTGTTTATCTAGACGGCCTGAACATAAACATGCTCTTGTCGCATTGTGGACATATTGCAGATTGAGTACTATCGTTTAGTAGTAGTGTCAAAGAGCACTCTATACATTTCCATAATTGCATTATGTCCATAATTGATGAACATGATACATTAGATTATCTGTACCATAATTAAAAAAATATTTAGAAATTCTTGATTGTCTGAACGGTTTACTATGTGTTCTTTCCGTGTAGTATGAATATCGATACGTCTGTCACAGGACATAAAAAAATAATGTCAGGGCTAACTAAGAAAAGTTAATCATGACAATTACATTTGCAACCTGAATTTGTGACATGGTATGGAATGCAATCAGGACACGGAAGGTATTTTGACCAGTTGGAAATTCATTAGAACACCACTTGTGTCTTTCGCGTGGCTTGAATTAACAAACTCATAAGCTTCATTCCAATTCATGAAATACACGTATTGTTTTTAATTTGATTTAAACTTGTTTGTTGTTTTAAAATAATTTGGATAAATGTCCAGAAATCAAAACATCGATAATAAATCACATAATTTCCCATATGTAGCGAGTTGAATTGTTGTGGTTCTGGTTTGAGATTGGATTTGGATTGTTGATAATAATGACGTTATTAGGTCTTGCAATAAAATCCTCAAAAGAAAAAGATGCAATTACGAATGATGACGAAATAGCTCTAAACAAAGCAAAGCAGGAACTCGAGAACTATGACCATTATGAAATTGAATCAATAGAATCACTTGGCAAAAACACCACAGTAATTGCCAATACAGGATCTTTGGAAATTTCCATAGACATTGATAACAAGACTGGGAAAACACTCAGCAAAGAAAAGATTGCAAGACAATGACAAAACTATAAGCTATTTGATAATTTGTACAATGAAATTAAAACTTGATAAAATCTTTTGAATTATTCATAATAGTCTGAAATCTTCTTTTATTGTGTTAAGTGCAATATGTGTTACCGTATTTTCAACATTTGGGATGGCAGAGAGTTTTTTTACAAAACTACTAAGCAAATCCCTGCTTTTGAATTTTCCCACTAGTAAGATATCTGCATGACCTGTTATGTCATAAACGGCACAAACGTTTTCATTTCTGGCAATCTCGTGTTCTATTTCAAGCATTTTTCCTTTCGTTGTTGTAACTTCAATTATTGCAGTAATGTCATAACCTAAAATTTCATGATCAAGGCGTGCAGAGTATCCCTGAATGATCTTTTTTTCCTCTAGCTTTCGCAATCTAGAAATCATGGTTACCGTTGAAATTCCGAGTTTGTGCGCTAACTGTCTTGAGGATTGTCTTGCATCCACAAGCAAATGTTTTAGAATTTTTGTGTTTGTTTCATCCAAATCCATGTTACTTGTTAAGTAAATAAATATTTAAGAATATTGTATGAATCTTTATGAATGTAAAGTATTTTTATAATCGACATTATATTCATCTAATTGCATTAAAAATTGATGACTTTATTGTTGATGACTGATCCAGTGTTGGAAAAAATTCAGAGACATTTTGAAAGTTTGGGATTAAAATCATCAATAGTTGATGAAAAACTAGATTTTGAGCTAGACTACAAAGACGTGCATTTCATGGATGGAAAAAATGGAATGGGTACTGCAGGCTCATTGAAACTGGAGGATTCCCCTATGGATTATCTGCATATCATCAAGAAGCAAGTGTATGCAAAATGTGATTTTGCCGTGGGCGGTCATGTCGGAATGGGGGTTCACATTCATTCTTGGTATAAGATGCGATTCTTTCTTTCATTTCCAAAATCAATAAAATTGGGACCGTTTGATATGGGAACGCTTACAACAATTAAAAAAGGATTATTGCACTCAGAGGTTGAAAGTTTCGCCTGGAACGGTTATCAGAAACTAACTACCTTGCCACCGGGATTGGTACGAGACAATGTCGCTGATGCATTGTATTCAGATCAAAGATTGAAACAATTAATGATGAAATGTTTACTAAAAGAAAGAACGATTATTGTCTCCAGATACTCTCCAACAATTCCTGAGGAAGTTACAGTGAAACCCACAAACTCTAAAATCAAAATAGAATCAGCATGGAAACTCCAAAAGGACATGCTCATAGATAAAGATACTTTAGACATGTATGAAACACTTGCAAGAATTGTGAAGTCTGCAGTAAACACTCTAAAGTATCATTTAAAATAATGCCTCAAACATTGGATAAAATTTTAGACGTAATTAATTTAAGAATAAAATAAATGTCAAGATAAAATCTAGTTTGAACTCATTTCTGTAATGCTTGGTATTACATAATATACATCAAAAGTTTTTTTATTGTGCATTAACAACTGACTATATTTATTAGAAGTAATTCAATTTATCTAGTAATTTTTTTTAGCACGAAAGTAAAATTATCAAAATGCATTTTTTGTGAAATTTTAATTTTATAGTAAATTAATAATCCAAGGGATGCCAATGAATTTGCATCAACTCACATTTACAATTCTCCCTTTTGCCGCATTTAGGACAATTACAATCACAAAGTAACAGGGATGATTCACATCCTGTACATTTTGTATATTCAGCATAATCTTCTTTCATCTTTCTTCAAGTATAATTATATCAAACTAGAAATTAAAGAGACCAATCATTTTTATTAAAATTCATTTGAATTTTCATATATTTATTTAAAATTTGTAACTAATTTCTCTGAATTCACTAAAATATGATTTTCTCTAAGATATGCTGAGACAATAATGATTAAAGAGGTTTTGATGATATTGTGAAAAAGGCATTTGTGCTGATTAGCTGTGATTTAGGAAAAGAAGAAGACACCCTCATTGCATTAAGAACCATGAATCAGATAAAAGAAGCTCATGGTACCTGGGGGGCTTATGACATTGTAGCAGAAGTAAATTCAAGTGATGCTGAATCATTGCGTGAAACCATAACTTGGAAAATTCGTAAGTTGCCATCAATTAGGTCTTCCCTTTGCCTCATGGCAGTAGAGGGACAACACTAGGAGAATAATATGTCAAAAGCCTTTGTTTTGATAAACTGTGAATTAGGTTCTGAAAAGCAAGTAATATCTGATCTGAAAACAATTGATTGTGTAAAAAAAGTTAACGGGGTATTTGGTACCTATGATATTTTAGCAGACTTGGAATGCGACAGACTTGAAGAATTAAGACAAACGATTATTTCAAAGATTAGAAGAATTGACAACATACGTTCAACGAAAACTTTGATGGGGATAAATGGGCAATGTTAGGTGAGACATCATGGTAAAACTAAGATGCAATGATTACGGGTTTGAGTGTGATTTTGAAGTAGAGGGTGATGAGGATCAAGTTGTAGCGCAATTCATGCAACACAACAATGAAGAACATGGGATAGACTATAGAAAAGAAGCCGTAAAACAATTCATACTGAGAAAACACTCCACCTAGTTATTTTAATATCGGCATTACCACAAATTCCAACACATGTGGCCGTAGATACAATCTATGACACTTTCAAGGAAAATGATTCATGCTCGAATTTTGTCCACTGTTTTGTAATGTTGGTTAAAACATATTTCTGGTATTTGTTACTCTGCTGTTTTGATTATCTTTTCTTTTTTGTCTTTGCTGCAACCATTTTGCAATTCCAATTCCTCCCGTAACAATTGTAAGTCCTACCAAAACCCACAATGTCATTTTTCCAATGTCAAAGTTGCTTCCAATATCAACTCCCTTGTTTTCTTGCATGTAACTTCTGAAATTGTCATGCGGTACATTCTGAAACTGTCTGAGATTCTTCATGGTATGATGCGGATAGTTTCTTGTTTTCTTGTCTGGTCCCCTCTGGCTTCTGTACCTTGTAGTGGCAGTCTCTTCTTCTTGCGTTTCGGGAAATTTCCGGAAAGATAACCGGAAAGATAGTGACAACATGATTGAACAGGAGGTGATAATGAAATAATGACCGGAAAGATAGAAAACAACACCGGAATGATAAATCAAGATACCGGAATGATAGACGATACTGCCGGATTGATAATAGACCGTACCGGATTGATAAACGATACCAAAGGCACAGAATACACTGCAAGCGGAAGAAGAAAGAGGAGCAGAGAAAGAGGCAAGGACAGCAAACCTAGAAACTTTCCATTACATACAATGAAGAACCTACCACAATTCAGAGACAAGCCTCATGAGGAAGTTAGACAGTACATAATGGAAACAAAAGGAGTTGACATTGGAAAGAATGTGAGCTCATTATGGATTGCAGTAATTGCTGTCATGTTGCTTGTGGCAATTACAAGTCCGTTGTGGATTGAAAAAGTGGTAAGTTGGTACAATAAAAAAAAGAAGAAAGGTGATTCTATGATTAACTTATCAGTATACCCCTTCATTCACAGATGTAATGTGCAATAGTAGACGTACTCTTCCAATTCACAAAGGAGTACACCATTGAGCCTTGCTTGGAAAATCTAGAATCCGAGAACGATGTTGGTGTTTAATCTAGATACTAAGAGTAAAAAATCAAAATAATTCTATCTGCAAACTGATTCCAGAATTATTTTGAGAACATACCGTTATCTTAGATTATTTTTCTAATCGATGTTATGATCTCATTTGCCATATTCTCTTCTTTTCTGTCTATTGTGATATAGTATGTGACATTACTCTTTTGGAAAATCAGTACAGATACTTTCTGGTGTTGAAGTAAAACATAATCCAGTTTACCAAGTACGCCTGTAGGTTCTTTTCTTAATGTCATCAGAGTAGATATTATGAAAAGTTCATTTTTCATTATCTCTGATTTCATTAACGGTTTTATTTTGGGGTTGATAATTCCTGCAAGTGTTTTTCCGTAAGCATTTACAACACCTGCATATCTGACGTTATCGGATATTTCGATAATACTCTGACATTTTTTTCTGTATATTATTATGGATCCTTTTAATTTTTCAGAGGGAGTCTTTATCATACTAAAAATCGGCTTGGAACTTGTTAATGATTCTTACTAGATTAAAAGAAATAATATTCTATACTGGTCTGTTCACAAGTGAAAGCATACTAATCCTTTAGAATATTTTTCAAAAAACCAATTATTATTTTACAAGGGGGATTTCAAAAATATCATCCCATGTGACTCCTTTCCAAAGACCCAGTACACCTTCAGGTTTTTCAACTTTATCTACTTTGATAATTTTCTGAATCTTTATGCTTGACGGATTGTTTGGCGCCCATAGCATTGCCATGTATTCTCCTATGTCACCCACTTCATTGCTTTTTGCAATTATGATCTTTTCATCAAGAAACCCGTTTTTGACAAGCAAGTTTTTTGCTGTATCCTCCAAATCTTTTTTTCCATGAACAAAAAGATAGACTGATTTTTCCTTGTCAATGATGTCTGCCAATGATTATAGTCATCACGCATCATTAATCAATTTTTTTGATCTATTTCTTATCAATGAACGGCAACCAACAGAAACAAAAAAAATCTTCTGATAAGATTATTAACTATGCCTATTCAATATTGCACATCTTATGCCAATAGCAGAGAATTTCCCAGAAGGTCTAAAGCCGATTGGAAAAATCAATCATGCCGACGGCGAACATTTTCACTGGATCTGGGGTCCTGGAAAGTCAGACGATGAAGCATCCAAAAATGAGGATGTAAAAAAAGCATATGATGCACGTGGAGAAAAACAGGTACCGCTAGGGGTTAGTGGTACAATGATTGCAGTTGACTGGGATTCATGTGTTGCAGACGGTGCATGCATTGAGGCATGTCCTGTACAGGTATTTCAGTGGTACAGAACAGAGAAGGACATTCCGGCCGAAAAGTGCAATGGTGAGACTTTTGGAGGATTGGGAAGTACAGTCAAAGACGAACGCAAGGACTACACAGACAAGGCAGATCCGATCCTAGAGCATGACTGTATTTGGTGCATGGCGTGTGTATCAGTTTGTCCGCCACAGGCTATCAAGGTAGATCAAGGAAATGTCGAAATACACGAAAATGCATCCCTAGAATAAACTACAAACTCATCTGCAAAAAAATAGAATTAAAAAATTTGTCACAGGGTTTTTAATTTTCATCTTTTATTGAATAATCTTTGTATTAGCTGTCAATCCATACTGAAATAATAATGATGGAAGTCTCTAATTGATCAATTTAATAAATATATGCCTAAGGGATTTTTTAATCAAAAAATGAACATCATAGGTTTATGACAACATATACAATTGACCAATGCAATTATGTGAAAATATCAAATAGGTTGTACGATTATTATGTCAGAATTGTAATGATGGAAGGTTTTCCTAAATGGATGAAAGAAATAAACATGACACTGGTTTTGTGAGACGTAAAAATTATGTAGATGCTGAAAATCATATAATTCACAATACATATGAATAGTCAAAAATAATTTAATTTTATTTGCAGGACTATAATCAAGTCAAACCTAATCAACAGTCATCTCTTCAAGCAGCACATTCACCTTTTCCTGTAACTGTATGATAACTAGTATCGCTGCCATAGTCAGAGTAAAAATCAGCGTCTTCTTTAATTGTTGGAGGGATCACTAATGGTGATAAAATGGTCTTAAATTCACTCACAGATTTTATTTCGGAATTTTCATTTTCCTCAACTATTCGGTTAATCCAGGAAGACAGAGTATCTCCAGATTTTTTGTTTTTTTTGAACAGTTCAATTATTTTCAGTATAACTGGAATTACTCTTTTTGCAGGAACCCGCATGCAATTTACTCCCAACATGGTTTGCTCGTCTGAGCGTCCGCCAAGAGACATCTGGTAGTTAGGATACATGTCTTTGCCAACTCTTCCTCCCCCTCCATAGAATCCAATTGTGGCAATTTCATGCTGACCGCAAGAGTTGGGACAGCCACTTATCTTGATTGTAGAGTCACTCAGATCCTCATCATCATCCAGTTTCAACTCAAGAAACTTTCTCTGAACCTCTTTTGCCAATCGGTGAGAGTTTGTCAGTGCCAAGTTACACGAAGTGGTTCCTGAACAGCCCACAGGTGATGCCATGGTAAGCGATCCGGACTTTGCCAAACCAGTATCAATCAATCTGGCATACAGTCTTGGCAAATCTGTCTCATTTATCCATCGTAGTACTATTCCTTGGGAAAAGCTATTTCTTGCAAAACCTTCAGCGGAAAATTCTTGACAAATACCTGCCAGGGACAAAAGTTGGTTGGAAGTTATGTCTCCTGCCTCCAAGTTTATGAAGACACAGTAATATCCATCCTGTTTTTGTTTTATTGTGCTGGTTTTGCACCACCTAGAATAGCCGTCTTGGTTTGAAGCACCACTTTCTTCTGAAATACTGATTGACTTTTTGATTTCAGTTGTAGAGTCATCAATATCCAGTTTAACAATGACTGATTGGGTTGCACGCATTACGGCTCTTTCTTTTAGTATTGTATTTTGAAAGTTTTCCCAACCCATTTCATCAACTAGGTATCTCATTCTGTTTCTTGCCAAGTTTTTCCTGTTTCCAAGTCTGTCAAATATACGAATAACTGCAATTGATGTATACAACAGGTCTTCTTCAGGAGTGAATTCCTCCAACTGATGGCCCACAAAGGATTTGTTTCCCAACCCTCCTCCAAGGAATATTTTGAATCCGTGTTGGACATCTCCATTAACTTTTTTTATTTCCGGAATTAATCCTACATCGACCATTCGTGCCATGCCATGTTTTTCACAGCACGTAAAATTGAATTTAAATTTCCTTGGAAGATTCTGACTCAATGGATTTCTTAAAAAGAATTTTGTGATTGCAAAAGCATAAGGCGTTGCATCAAATGCCTCATCACTGCAAACCCCTGCAAGTGGACTGCACATTACGTTTCTAACAGAATTACCGCAGGCTTCCCTAGAGGTCATTCCTACCTCTGCCAATCCTCGCATTACCTCTGAAACGTCATCTAACACCACCCAGTGCAGCTGGATGCTCTGCCTTGTTGACACATGTGCACTTCCTATTGAGAATGCCTCACTGAG
>JAOTSS010000066.1 GCA_029864805.1 Candidatus Nitrosopumilus sp.
CATGCTGACTGACAATGTCACCGGGGAACGGTTTTGTGGAAAATGTGGCTATGTGATCACTGAGACGCTGCAAGATTCAGGTCCTGAATGGAGATCATTTTCAAAAGAAGGAGGGGCCGATCCTACCAGGACCGGGGCTCCGACATCACTTGCAATGCATGACAGGGGACTGGCAACCATCATCAGTCCGATGAACAAAGATTCATCTGGAAAACCCCTCACATCCACTATGAAGAGCACCATTGAAAGACTCCGAACTTGGGACAGTAGAAGTAAAGTAAATGCATCTTCTGATAAAAATCTCAGACAAGCATTGAGTGAATTATCTACGTTAAAAGACAAACTTTCACTTTCTGATGCCGTAATTGAAAAGGCATCATACATTTACAGAAAAGCATTAGAGAAAGGTCTTGTAAAAGGTCGTTCCATTTCAGCTCTGATTGCAGCTTCACTTTATGCTGCATGCAGAGACACTGAAACTCCTAGGACACTAAAAGATGTTGCAGATGCAGGTAATATTAAGAAAAAAGACATTTCAAGATGTTATAGAATATTGCATCAGGAATTAGAATTAAAAATGCCAGTAGTAGATCCAGTTCAGTGTGTTGCAAGAATTGCAAGCTCTATTGGAATAACAGAAAAGACAAAACGGTTTGCAGTAAAAGTACTCAAAGACGCACAGGCACATGAGGAATCTGCAGGAAAAGATCCAATGGGATTGGCAGCGGCAGCACTGTATCTGTCATGTGTCAAAAATGGTGAAGACAAGACCCAACGGGACATTGCAGAGGCTGCAAACGTCACTGAAGTAACGATTAGAAATAGATACAAAGGCCTGAGATTAGACCAAAATATGGATATGATGGGAGGTAAATAAGAGGGATATGACTCAAACAAAACCTATAATTGCAATAGTCAATGTTGTGGCTTCGGCAACAATAGAGCAAAAACTAGATCTTGTAGATATCACAAAAAAATTTCCTGCAGTAGAATATCATCCAGAACAATTCCCTGGTGCCGTTTTTAGACTAAAAAACCCTAAAACCGCTACACTGCTTTTTGGTTCAGGAAAGATGGTGTGTACGGGAGCCAAATCACAGGAATTGGCAGAAACTGCTGTATTTGAAGTGGTAAAAATATTGCGAAAAGGGAAAATCAAAATCAAAAATGATCCTATAGTCTCAATACAAAATATTGTCTCATCAATTAATCTTGGTGGTAAAGTTAACCTAGAACAGGCGGCCAGAACTCTTCCTAGAAGTATGTATGAGCCCGAACAATTCCCAGGATTAATTCATAGGATGCTTGACCCAAAAACTGTAATTCTAATTTTTGCATCCGGCAAATTAGTTTGTGTTGGAGCTAAGCTTGAAAAAGACGTTCATCGCTCTGTAAATCAAATCCATGCTCTGCTTGAAGAAAAAGATTTGATGGTCTATGACTAGAATATTCTAAATTAACAACTGTTTTTATCATACTGAAAAATAATTATTTTTGTAAAAAGATTACAAAATTAATAATATTCTTTGTGGATATAACACCACTTCCAAACATTTTCTGGCACTGTTTTCATCACTGCATGTCCCGTTTCTTCAAAGTGCTTTGTTGCATGTTTCCCAATTGATGAATCACAACAACCTACGTGTCCACAAGTCAGACACATTCTAAGTGCGACTACTGGAAGATGCTCTTTTTCACACTCTTCACAATTTTTGGTATTTTGAGATATGTTTTTTTCTTGAAGAAAATGCTCGCATTCTTTTGGCATGTCAGAATTTTTTTAAAGTATTTTTATATCTCTGTATGGATTCAATTATCACTTCTTTGGCATCTTTGGCTGTTTTCCAACCTAGTATCTCTACTTTCTTCCCTTCCAATTCTTTGTAAACTTGGAAAAAGTGGGCAATTTCTGAACGATGATGATCTTCCATATCTGCAATATCCGCAGTATGCAAATATCTGGGGTCATTTGTTGCAACACAGATTATTTTATCGTCCGATTCCCCATCATCCTTCATTTGAAGTAATCCTATCGGTCTTGCCTCAATCAATATTCCTGGATATGTGGAATTTGTAACCAAAACTAATGCATCAAGTGGATCCCCATCTTCTGATAATGTTTGGGGGACCAAACCATAGTCTCCTGGATAGTGAAATGGCGAGAATAATACTCTGTCAAGTTTTATCATATTGTGTTTTTTATCATATTCGTATTTGTTCATGGAACCTTTTGGAATCTCTATGATGACATTGATAATTTCTGGGATGTTATTTCCTGACTCTATGTCGTGCCAAAAATTTTTACTCATTTTCTAGCTCTTTGTTTAGGTATTCGGTATATGAATTCTCTGAAATAGCCTCGTAATTTTGAATTTGGTGAAAATCTTTTACCTTGTTTAATTATGTATTTTTGATGGCAAAAATTGCAGTAATTGTTGGCTCTGTAAGATCTGAAAGACATGGAATCAAAGTGGCAAAATGGGTTGTTTCAAAACTTGAGGATAAGGGCCATCAAATCTCACTTGTTGATCCTGTGGAATTAGATTTACCGTTATTAGATAAAATGTATAAAGAAATGGAATCCCCTCCTGAAAAATTACAAAAACTACAAAAAATAATTAAAGAGGCAGATGGATATATCCCAATTACCCCTGAATATAATCACAGCATTTCTTCAGCTCTAAAGAATACGTTGGATTATTTCTTGGAAGAATATTTTTTCAAACCATCGGCCATCATATCTTATTCTGTGGGACCTTTTGGTGGAGTTGTTGCAGGAAATCACCTTCGTCAAATATTGGCAGAGATGGGTGCACCTGCAATTCCATCACAATTTCCAATTTCTAAGGTTCATGAAACAATTGATGTTGATGGAAAATTACTTGACAAAAATTATGAGCGACGATTCTCAAAGTTCCTAGATGAGTTTGAATGGTATGTGTCCGCATTGGCAAAACAGAGAGAATCTGGGGTGCCTTATTGATTATGCTAAGTCATTGGTATTTGGAATTACTTTGAAGATTTTTACTGTGTAATCTCCTTGAAATATATTTACAAATTCTCCTGTATTTGAATCAAGATTTCTAACTCTGAATTTGTATTCATATGATCCGTCTCCTTTTACATCAACTTGTGCAAAATGTACGGGATCTCCTCCTTTGTAAAATTGAATTATTACTGGATATCTTTCAACATAATCCGATGCCTCTCCTCTAACTGTGCCCCACGGAAGTCTATTTTCTTGAGGAACACTCATTGTAGTTATTGTTTTTTCTAAACTAATTTCTTCATTAATTGGTATAACGGAAACTTGGTTGGATTCTGCAGAAACATCTCCTGGAATTATCATTATTCCAAATATTGTCATAATTGACGCAATCAACAACACGTTTGATTTTCCATTCATTTCATTACCTGTTTTTCAAAGTCATTTAAAAAATTTGTTACTAATTTGTTTCAATGATTTAACTATGATTTTTTTTAATTCATATCATATTTGTGAATTTATTATCATAATGTCTATTACTTAATTAATTGCTGTTTGAAGACAGTGAATTCAATTAGAATATGCTCTAGAATCATGCATGATTTGTTATTTTTTTATAATATTGATCTAAAATCTTAATTTTTATTCAGTGTTACTTTCTAATCTCCGAGATGACATCTAACAATCTTTTTTTCTCATTACTGTATATTTCATGATTTTTAACAAAATCTTTGATGGCATACGTGATCAAATTTGTATCTAAATTTTCTCTATTTTTTAGAATTGTTTGTAATAGAATTTCTTTAGATGATTCAACCTTTAATTTAGTCTGGTATATGTCCACAGTCTCTATTTGCTTTCTGGATTTTAATAATTACTATTGTTTTATACTGCTTTAAAATTTAGTCGATTTGGATATTTTCTCTTAAGATGCGCTGGAACAAGTTATGATCATGATGTCAATTTCTGTATCATGGAATAATCAAAAAATATGTTATGTTCTAATTAGTAATGTTTTTCTTCGCACCCCATTTGAAGTTAAATTCTTTTTCAGTGATTGCAATTCTGGATTTGCACTTTACACATCTGCGCATTTTAGTACTCTTTGAATATCTCCAAACATGTGCTTCGCTTATTTTATGACAATTCATGTCTTTACCCTTTATCACTAGTATTTTATTCATAGCATTTAGGGATAAATTTGCCTGAGAGATGTAAGTAACGTAGAAACACAATACATTAATCAAAATAATTAATAATAATATTCATGAAATTGGGGATTAAACTTCTAATAATTGGAATCATTGCAATTCTTGCACAGGTTTTTGGAAATCTTTTATTTTAAAATTCACCTGAAATATTTCGAGTACTAAAAATTACTACGGTTCAAACCATGCTGTATTTTTATTAATCTTGGTTTCATGGTTAATGTAAAAGTAAAATCTGTTGGAAATCTAACAATATTTGTATTCTGAGATGTCTATATTGCTCATGGAATTTAGTCCGCAATTTCTTCATATCCACATTTTATACTAAATACAAAAAAGTTAACTTTTTGAATGATTTTCTTTATTTCTAGTAATTTTATTTGGATCCATGCGGAATTCTTAAATCTAAAATTTCCATATGTTGTATGTGGCTACAAGAGATGATCTTAGAAATGATATTCTCAAAGTGACTGAAGAACAGCAAAAGTTAATGGAATTAAGAAAGTCGTTTCTAGGCTCAAAAAGCAATGAAGACCAAATGAATGCATTTAGATTGACAACTCAAATTATGAAATATGAGGACTTTATTCGGGATACTGAAAAACAACTTAGGACAATGGATTAACTTCATCTAGAACTGTGATGTTTTTAGAATGTTGGGTGGACTGGATGAAATTGATGTCGTAATGTCTCTTTTTTGTATTCCGTTGTAACTAAATATCTGAAGTTTGATAGATGATTTATGAAGTTGAAAGTAATCTCAAATGATCCTGTTGTCTCTGAGATTGGAGAATTTCCTTGTACTTCATGTCATACAAATTGCTGCAAAGAGTATGTGATATTTGTTAATGCTCATGACATTTACCGACTTTCGGTTGGATTGAGATTGGACCCTGAGAGTTTTCTTGAGATTTATGGTGCAAAGGATTATGCTCTTGGAATAAATGTAAGAGAAGGTTTACTAGATCTTGCTTTAAAACAAAAAGATGGTGGATGTATGTTTCTTGAAGAATCTAAAGATATCTTTCGATGTACCGTAAATGACTTTAAACCAAGTGTCTGTAAATCATATCCATTTCAAATGAAAAATGGAAAATTAATTCAGATGAGTAGTAAAATGTGCCCTGTTGAGTGGGATACGAAAGAATTTGAGGCTATGATGTCAACTCATCTCAAAAAAGATGAAGATGAATGGGTGTTTTATGACAAACTTGTACTAGAATGGAATGAAAAATATTCAGTAAAAAAATCACTATCTGCATTTTTAAAATTTATGCTAGATAAAGTAGTTTTAGAATTTGCAAAGCCTTGATAATTTATTTTATCTTTGGATGGTGGAAACTGTGATACATGTTTCTCTATTAGTTAGGTTGGTGTGTTTTCAAATCTCATTATTATAAAAAAGACTAGTAGCCTTCCTCTCCGGGGAAAAGAAGACACCAATAGTTTGCATTAGTTTTTGCAGATTTCTTTTGGCCTACTTTACATGGCCCAAATACATTCCCTGCAGCCAATTCTGATTGATAGTTTGGAACTCTTTGAATCTGCTTGACTATTGCAGGCGTTACAAAAAAAGAACGCACCTGTTGGTCATTCACATCAAATATCTCTACAGTGTCTATGACATTATAGTCTGTCATTCCGTCTTCTCCAACTGCATCCTTTGGAGTGTATGGCGACGGCTTACCTCTGTTAGTTCGAAAGTCCTTGATGTTGATGATTTTACCTGAAATCTTTCCAATTCCTATGGCTTTGGTTTGTTCTTGTGGTTTGTTGTAATCACCCAAGTTGATTTGAGTTTGTGTGGTTTCGTTCATTTGTGATTCTACTGGTAATGCGGAGAAATTCTAAATGAGTTGTTTCTTTCATGAACTGATGACATCAAGTCAATAATAATTCTGTATTTTATTGGAATTTTTTTGAGATAAAATAGTCTCATAGTCCCGTTGAGTGACGCGAATAATTTGAACAGATAATTCAAAATTGAACCCTTTCTGTTATTTTCTGTTCTGTTATTTGGGTAATCAAATTATCCTGATCTATTTTATAATCATTAGACAGATTATATCGGATTTTGAATACGGTAGTATACTCTAATTTTTGAAATTCTGTACGATCTTTTTTTACACTATCATTATTATTTTCGAACATGCAAAGTTACTATGATCTCACTTTGGTTATTGTCAAAATCTTCACTAAATCCGACTTCCTTGCTAATGAGGTTGAATTCTTCAAGTAATGAGCCATCCTCGTTAAACGTTCTAACCAGTTTGCTTTTTGGCAGGACGGACACTTCTCTAGGGTGATGGTATAGTCTAATTGGCTCCTCGTCTTTTATTATGATTTTCAAATTATTTCCTCTGCAGATAAAAAAAGAACACTTTATTTGAATATTTTTTAATTCTTACGTGTATAAACAGATCTTTACAATTCATCCAAGTTTGATTTTGGTGATGAACTAATTATTTAATATCAAAAATTCAAAAATGGTTCAAACCTCTATAGATTCATCCTTGTTGTACTGAACAAAAACACTATGCCAATGATGAAAATCATATTTGATGTTTTTATAGAATATTTATCAGATTAAAAAAATGTCACTTTTAAATATTTCAAAAAAACCAATTTCAATTTTAAAAAGATCTAGTATTTCAGAAGTAATCAAAAAATTATTGGAATATGATCTTAGTAGATTAATTGTTGTGGAGGATGGAAAACCAATAGGTATCATTACAGAAAAAGATGTCGGTTTATTTTTATTTTCTGAGACAACTAGACAAGGATTAGATGATATTTCTATTACAAAAATCATGAAACCTATTTTATTTGTGGATGAATCACAATCTCCAGAAAAATCTGCACAAACTATGATTGAGAATGGGGTTAGTTCTCTTACTATAGGCTCTGATGTAGAACTAAAGGGTATTTTTACTAAAACTGATCTTGTAAAATATTATTTGAATAATATTTCAGATGAGAACAAAATTGTAGACTATATGACGCATGATTATATCGATACACACACTGCGGCACCCTTGTTTAAGGTTGTAAGAAAGATGTTGGAAAAAAAAATATCGCGAGTGATTGTGAAGAATCAAAATGAAAATCCTGTGGGTGTGATTTCATTTAGGAATCTATTTAGAATTTCTATCGAGTTGGGTGATGATGAAGATTCAGAATATGCCACTTTAGATCAAATCCGAAAAGGATTTCTTTCAGAGGAAGGGTTTGGAAATATTTCGTTAGCACGAGATGTTATGACTAAAGGACTGATCACAATCAAATTCAATCGGAGTTTATCAGATGCATGTAAGCTGATTTTAGAAAATAATGTCAGTGGTTTGGTAGTGTTGGATGGAAACGAATCAATTGCTGGAATTATTAGCAAAACAGACATCGTCAAAGCTTTAGCATCTTCAAAGTAATTCTATTTTTACGATTATCTGCGTTGTTCATTTCTATTCACAATATTGCATCTATCTTGGTTTTGGAACTAGAAAAATGACTCCATAGGATGGCTGGATTGGGGTGTACTGCAAACATGGGGGTATTTTGGATCCGATGATGTGGATCCGATGATGTAGATCCGACCTGACTAGTAAAACAAATTCTCAATTTCGATAATTTCAGATTTTTCCTTTAGATGCTATGATGTTGACAATATCTGATTTTGTTACTATTCCAACCAATTTTTTGTCTTGCACCACAGGAAGACCGCTAATCCCATGCCTTATCATCAAAATTGCAGCCCCATACACAACATCCCTTGGAGAAACAGAAAAGGGCTCTTTTGTCATGATATCTTTTGCTAAAAATGTAAGCAAGTAACTTAGATTATTTACATTAAACTCATTGAGTTTGGGATTCCAAAATATCTCAGTTCGTTCTTCAGGATCAGTAAACTCTTTGTACAAATCAAAAGTCTTTGCGGGGATAAAGTCTCGATAAGTGATGATTCCTACAGGAGTTTTATTCTTTGATACGACCACTCTGCGTATTTTATTATTTAGCAGAATACTTTCAACTTCAAAAATAGAGTCATTGGGAGATACAGTGATTACTTTTTTTGTCATGATTTTTGATATGGACAATGATGCAGTACTTATCATTAGAAAAGTTGAAACAAGGTCCGTTTTTGTTACAATTCCAACTAATTTGCCTTTAGAATTATTTACAATAACCGAACTAATCCCATACTCTTTCATCAGTTTTGCACAATCATAAATTGAATCATCAGGTTGCACTGTAACTAGATCTTTGGACATTATATCCTGAACAAGGATTTTTGCAATTGGTTTTCCACTAAAAACTGAAATACTTTTTGCGATATCTTTCTCAGTCACAATCCCTACAGGTTTTTTATTAAATTCAATAATCAGCCTTCCAATTCGATGTCGAATTAAGATATCTCTTGCATCCAGTATGCTGGTATTGGGTGGAATTGAGATTGGCTGCTTAATGATTGATTTTAACTCTACGGGAATATCTGCTAGGATTTTTGTCTGTCTTTTGTGTTTCATCAAAAAACTATAGTTTTCTAGTTATATCAATACAATATAAAATATCAATTATGAGAATGTTGGAGTTACTCAAAAATCAAATTTGATAATCAATTTGCACAATCAAATAACACAGACGCATTTTTTGTGTAAATGGTACTTGAACTTGATACATTATCTGTTGGAAATTATCTTACTGCCTTTCCAATTTCTGTTTTAGATACAGTTTCACTTCATGACGCTGTAGGATTTATGGCAAGAAGAGGTATTGGTAATCTAATTGTAAGCACAGATGATATGGTGAATCCCTCGGAATTCTTACTGAACGTGACGTTCTAAAGCAAATTGTTGAAAAAATTTCTTTCCTGATATTGAACTATCTAAAATGATTTTGACTCCTTTTCTAAAGATTATTCCAAACACATCTGTTCAAAGAGCGTCTGAATTAATAATATCCCAGAAAGCACGGTTGCTAGTTTTTGCGGACACTGATAAACTAGTTGGGATAATTACTCCGAGTGATCTTTTACGTGCATTTAGAAAGACATACGTTGCACCTACGTTGGATGAGGTTGTAAGCAAAAATGTATGTCATATGGCATATGATGAATCAATTCTTGATGTTTGCAAGGTAATGTATGAAAAGAGAATTGGCTCTGTGATTGTGGATGGAAAAGATCCATGACATGGTATGTTTACTGAACGAGATCTTATTTTTGATGTACTGAACAATAAAGTTCAGCTAGGTGAATCTATAGAACTTTACTCATCATTTCCATTAATTTCTGCAAAAGATGGAGTTCTTGCAAATGAAGCCGCAAGCATCATGGCATTGCATCATATCAAAAGACTTGCATTGACTGATAATGAGAAAATTACTGGAGTGGTGACTGAGAAATA
>JAOTSS010000108.1 GCA_029864805.1 Candidatus Nitrosopumilus sp.
GAAAAATCGAAAACCTTAATCACTAGATTGGATCACATAAAACCATTCGGTGTATAATATGGAAGAAGTACAAAAGAAACAAGCCATTTCACTTTCAGAAGTTAAAGAAATCTTGGGTAAAGTTGATCCTGAAGATATGGACCAAATCCAACGATGGACCTATGATTATGTTTCAAAGTTTGCATCAATTGAATCAAAGAATGCAAAAGACATGAAAAAGCAACTCATCAAAGAATGTGAATTAACTGAAGACGAAGCAGTTGAAATTGTTAACATTAGGCCCACAAGTTTAGCTGAACTGCGTTCATTTACATTCGGTTGGAAAAAACTAATTCTTGCTGAAACTCTCGAAAAAATGCTCAAGATAATCAAGGGGCAATCGTAAGTTTTTCGGAGAATTTTATTTTGTATAGGGCACACTCCCCACCTAGGAAATATGAGGAACATGCATATGTTCTTGATTTTAATCCTAGAGGAAAATCATCTACAGTGAGAGGACGAGAAGGAATTATCATTACTGCAATCGGTGAAGATCGTCTTACTCTTTTAGAAATTCTTGGAATTCCAAACTCTACTTTTGAAATAGGTGAAAAAATCTACATCGGAAAAGATGGAAGAACAAAAGTCCTATCTGTTTTAGGAAAAATGGAATATGAAAAAATCTCCTCATCTGCCCAAAGTGAACTGCCAGCAGTTGTAGAGAACATTGTAACTAATAATGAATCTAAATTCGTAGAATATCTGAACAAAGCACAACCCTTAACACCAAGAATTCACGCTCTTGAACTAATTCCTGGAATTGGAAAAACCTACATGAAAACAATGCTAGAGGAGCGAGAAAAGAAAAAATTTGAAAGCTATGTTGATTTACAAGAAAGAGTTGGATTCAAAGAACCAGTCAAACATATTTCAGAACGAATTATTGATGAAATCACTGGCGAAAGCAGAATGAATCTCTTTGTCAAGAGATGATAAAACGAAAAAGATTCGGACAACACTTTCTCATCTCAAATTTAATAGCAAAATCCATTGTTTCTGAGGCTAAAATTACAAAAAATGATGTTGTTTTTGAATTGGGAACCGGTTTAGGCATCTTAACTCCGTTATTATGTGATAAAGCAAACAAGGTAATCTCAGTTGATGTAGATGAGAAACTAATTGAAAATGCAAAATCCATATTCTCAAACATTGATAATTTGATTTTAAAATTAGGTGATGGTTTTAAGACAATGGATTCATTCTCAATTTTTGTCTCAAATCTTCCATACTCTAAGAGCAAAGAAGCAATAGAATGGCTTGCAAAATCTTCTTTCTCACATGGAGTGATAATGGTTCAAAAAGAATTTGCTGAGAAATTACTTGCAAAATCATCTAAAAAACGTAAAGCAATAAGTGTAATAGCTGATCATGCCTTTGAAATTAAGATTATTTCAAATGTTGACAAAAACAATTTTTCACCTCCTCCAAAAGTTGATTCTATGATTTTACAAATAATTAAAAAAAATACTGTGAAAAAAGATCTAATTCAAACAATTAACAAAATTTTTTCATATAGGAGGAAAACTGTCAAAAACATTTTAAAACAATTCAATAAGGAAAGTGTACTAGAAAAAAGAATAGATGAACTTTCTGGAGATGAAATAATTAATCTTGCAAACCGAATTCTTGAAAAATGAAGAATATCCTCCATCTGAGGATACTTTTTTCATTGTAAATAATATTGAAGATGAAAAAGGATATTTTGCCTTAGATGTTGGAAGTGGTTCTGGATATCTGACAAAATTACTTTCTGAGAATTTTAATTTTGTAGTTGGAACTGACATTAATTATAAAGTCTTAAAAAATCAAACTTACAAAACAAAAAACCTTGTTTGTTGTAGTGGCTCTGATGCATTAAAGATAAAATTTGATTTTATTGTATGCAATCTTCCTTATCTTGCAACTGATGAAATATTGGATATTGCAACAGATGGTGGAGAAGAGGGATTTGAGATTCCAAAAAAAATCTTTGATTCTGTAATTGATAATATTGCCGAAAATGGGAAATTTGTATTTGTGACTTCTTCATTATCAAACTATGAAAAACTAATTGATTATGCTCAGAAATTGGGCTTGAAAACAAGAATTATGGCAAAAAAGAAACTTTTCTTTGAGGAATTAATTTTAGTAGAGGCTACTAACTAACTATTTCCTAAGTTTTTCTTTTGCATACGTGATAATTGCATCTGTCATTTGTGTAGTTGATGCACTGCCTCCAATGTCCCATGTCACTGTTTTTCCCTCATTAATTACTTGATAAGTTGCATCAAAGATTGCATCTCTAATTTCTTTTTCACCCAGATATTCTGCCATCCAAGCTCCTGATAGAATGGTTGCAGTTGGATTTACCTTGTTTTGTCCTGCAAATTGTGGCGCACTTCCATGTGCTGCCTCAAACATTGCAAAATCATCTCCCATATTTGCAGAATAAATCAATCCGATAGATCCTACCAATCCAGAAGCTAACTCAGAAATTATATCCATAAACAAATTAGTACTCACAAGAACAGCACCGTTAAATTGTTCAGGAGCTACCACCATCTGCTGCGCCATATTGTCAATGTAAATCTCTGACAATTCTACATCTGTTCCTTCAACTGCTTTTTGAGCAGAACTCCAAAAGATTCCATCAGTCTCTTTTAGAATATTTCTTTTGGTGATTGCTACCATTTTTTTCATATTGTATTGTTTGGCCCATTTCATTGCAGAATTTAGAAATCTGTCACAACCCTGTCTTGTAATCTTTCGAATTGCAATTGCTGCATCATCTGTAATTTTTGCTTCAACCCCTGTGTACAGCCCTTCAGTTGCTTCTCTAAAACACACACAATCTAATTTCCTATCTGGAGTTAATCTGTCATAAGTTTTAGTTGGTCTGATATTGGAATATAATTCAAATTTTTGACGCAGAGTAACTGCTACACTTCTTGGAGCGCCTGGAACTGGTATTGTTGTAGTTGGACCCTTAAAACATGCATCTGATTCCTCTAAAATCTTATTGTCTCATCAGGAAT
>JAOTSS010000109.1 GCA_029864805.1 Candidatus Nitrosopumilus sp.
ATCTCATTTTCAGCAGAAAGTAATGGTAAGATATGAACAAACATTCAATCATCACGGGAATTGCAATAATTGTAATTGGAATTCCATTTGCTGTTTCAGGATTAAACATTATTGGAGCACAGACGACAGAATACAGATGGCATAATCCAGGAGAATTTAATTTCTTTGCAATGTCTAATCACGGAGACATGGAATTTTGCAATGTTACTCCATTCTGGACTAGTTTCCAAAAATTTGAGGTAACGACATTCTATGATTCAAAGAATATTGGTTCATTTGTAGTAAATCCGTTAACAATTAATCCATTATCATCACATGTGCAAGAAGGAATTTTTTCATCAGAAGAAATTCAAGCATCTCAGCATATCTTCATGACATTGGATTTTGAATTTGATGGAGGAGACATTAGACTAGATCCAAACAAATTCATAATTCTAATTCAAATAGATACTCCAATTATTGGAATTATCCCATATTCAACGACAACTCAAATCTCTGGATTTGATTTTCATAAAATAATGAATGCTGAAAATTTGTCTTGTGATTAATCTTTACTTTTACTTGCTTTAGAAATCAGTGCCAGAATTATTCCTATAGATCCTGCAAGAATAAATGCTGCAATTACTGCAATAATCATTTCTCTGCCCATACCTTGTGAAGATGTTTCAGATGGTTTTGGAATTGAATCAAGTACACATACCCCATCTTTAAGAACAGTTCCAGGGCCACATCTTTCATCAAGAATACATGCTCCATCTTTAAGAACAGTTCCAGGGCCACATTGAACTTTTGGGGGTGTTACAACTGGTTTATCCTCAATTGCTGGGGGTGTTATAACTGGTTTATCCTCAATTGCTGGGGGTGTTATAACTGGTTTATCCTCAATTGCTGGGGGTGTTATAACTGGTTTATCCTCAATTGCTGGGGGTGTTACAACTGGTTTATCCTCAACCATAGATGGACCAAAAGAAGCATTACCAATTATTTCAATCTCTTCAGTTCCAAAGGGCAATTCAATTCTAAGAGTCCTACTTTGAGAGGTAGTTTCGGTTTCAGTAAATTTCCCTTCATCTTGATCAATTAGAACAAAGAATTCTTCATCAAGACCTTCAAATGTAGAGTCATAGAAATTTCTATCAAGAATAATTTCTAAAGACGCTGGAGTATCGGTAACATTCACAGAAATTAATAACAACCCAAATTCATCAGCTTCAATGCTGTCAAGAGTCATTCCAGTTGCAGTATAATCAACATCATATGAAATGCCGTCAACATCAACGGAGATTGTTTCAGCATATACTAGTGCAACAGAAATTAATGTAAATAGAATCAGTCCTAATGAGATTTTCAATAATGAATTAACATTTGGAAATTGCTTTAGTCTGTCAGATTGCAATTTGTCCATACCCATATTTTGCATTACGATATTTTAACCTCCAGATAGACGTTAAAAATGAAGAGCCGACAATAAATCACGTAAAAGTCAACTTTTTTACTTATTTTTAAAGATCAGACAGAAATTATACGGGATTTCTAGATAACACCACGAAGAATTTGAATAATTTTTTCAGCGATAACGTTGGCAGCCAAAGATTGTGCCTCTTTTGTTTGAGCACCAATATGGGGTGTCAAGATTACATTATCTAGTTCTGCCAATTTGGTTCCAATGGCAGGTTCTTTTTCAAATACATCCAATGCTGCACCACCTAACGCCCCATTTTTAAGAGCATCATAAAGTGCATCTTCATCTACAACACCTCCTCTAGAAGTATTAATGATTTTTGCAGTCTTTTTCATTGTTGACATTTTTTGTGCATCTAAAAGATGATGTGTTGAATCCAATAACGGAACATGTATTGAGACATAATCAGAACTTTGTAAAAGAGTATTCAGGTCAGCTTTCATCAATCCCACTTCTTTTGAAAACTCTTCATCAATTGGAACTACATCATATCCAATGATATTCATGTTTAGTGCACGGGCAAGTCTTCCCAATCTTTTTCCTATATTTCCCAAACCGATAATTCCAAGATATTTTCCTCTAAGTTCAGTTCCTTTGAGTTCTTTTTTGAGCCATTGCCCATTTCTTATTGCTCTGTCACCTCTTGCTGTTTGTCTTGCAAGAGAAAGCATTAGACCCAGGACCAATTCAGCTACTGCATTCATTGCACCTTCTACTGCGTTAATCACACGAATGTTTTTTGCTTTTGCAGCTTCTTGATCTACATTATCAAGTCCAACTCCAACACGTGCAATAATTTTACAATTATCTGCTTTTTCGATCATCTCTTTTGTGATGGTAGTTCTACTTCTAACAATAACAATATTGAAATTTGAAATTTTTTCTACGATTTGCTCAGGAGTGATATCAGGCTCATAAGAGACTTTGAGTCCATTATCTTGTAGAATCTTATTTAAAATAGGATCTACTTCATCACATATCAAAACTGAATCATCAAATCCCATGATAACAGAAAGTGATCTACGGAATATAATTCATTAAGAAAATAAAAAGAAAAAAAGATGTTAAAAGATCAAGAAGTAAGGATTTCTGCTACTACAGGAATTACTTCCCATAATGCGACATAATCGCCACTTGCTTGCATTTCAGAAGCTACTTCATCAGTCATTAAACCGTGAATGTTTAGTGCAGGGTGAGCAATACTGTTCTTTCCCATTGGTGGGACAGCATCACTTGGATTGCCTAAAGCATATGCATAAGATGCTACTGGTGCTGGGATAACTCCTTTCTCAACTAGAACTGGGTTCAAGCCGAATGGGTCACCTGCTACAAAGACTGTAGCTGCGCCAGTGTAAATTGCTGCATAATCATGGTTTACTGCTGCGTATGCACCTGGTTCATCAAATACCAAGTCAACAATCATTCCTTGTGAGCCACCGAGTAACCATGTTTCAGTTGCTGCGGATTGTACTCTGTTACCTTGTGTAACTCTGTCCAAAATTTCTCCCACAATATGGAAGAAAACTGGTTCGTTACCTTGGTTTTCAATGAAGAGTCTTACAT
>JAOTSS010000110.1 GCA_029864805.1 Candidatus Nitrosopumilus sp.
ACCCATCTAGCCATGTCCATGAAAATCATTTGGATGTTAAATGGAGTCAATTTTGATTGTCATCTGATGTGTCCTGACTTTGCTCCACGTGTTTCTTGTAATTTCCCACATACAGTCAACTGTTATCTATACTTCTCTTGATTTTTTTATTTGTTTATTTGATTTATTCATGATTGTATAATGAGGTATTTCTTTAAGAGAGATACGTATAACTTATCAATCATATATTTTTTTTTGATATTGAATTTTTTTATTTTTGATCAATAATACGTGTTCATAATTTTCAATAGAACTAAACAATATTTTACAACAAGTCTTTTGAAATGTTTACTCTCATGTCACATTACAGAAATTAACTATTACTGTAGATGTGATTCTTAATCTCATCTTGTGTTTTTTTGTAAATACGATAAGGATAGAAATGAAGATACTTTCCTCATTACGAGAATAAAGTATGAATAGTCAGTCTAGCAATCATCATATTTCTTTTATGAAAAAACAATATCTTTCCAGATTTTTTTGCTGAAAAAGATTTGCAGAAAAGATAGAATCCAGTCAATCTCGGTATAGAAAATACACACCCTTCTCACTTTTGCATATAGAATTCCACAGCATTCACCTAATTCATAACATTGATCGCACAATAATTCTCAGCTAGAGTGATCCATATATTGAACAATCAAAGAGGATTTGTGTGAGTAGTTCTTTTGACAGACCAGATTGGGATGAATATTTTATGCTTCAAGCAGAACTTGCCAAACTTCGTTCAAACTGCATGACCAGACAAGTTGGCGCAGTGATTGTCAGAAATCACAGGCAATTAGCAACAGGATACAACGGAACACCTCCTGGAATCAAAAATTGTTTTGAAGGAGGATGTAAAAGATGCCAACTAAGAATGGAAGGAAAAATTGAATCAGGCGCATCACTTGACAGGTGCCTTTGCAATCATGCAGAAGCTAATGCCATTATGCATTGTGCAATTTTAGGAATTGAGGCAGGAACAGAGGGAGCAATACTGTATACAACATTTGTACCGTGCCTAGAATGTACCAAAATGGCAATTACAATTGGAATTAGAAAATTTGTTTGCCTTGATGCATACCCTGAAACAGATTATGAATTATTAAAAGAAGCAGGAGTAGAAGTGGTAAATCTAGATAAAAACAAAATTGTAAAATGGGCAAAAGAACTAGTAGGCAAATAC
Organism: Candidatus Nitrosopumilus sp.; assembly: GCA_029864805.1. Next base: position 1,208 of record JAOTSS010000110.1, read on the forward strand.
GAAAACACTGTGAGAAAATGCAAGTAAATCTAAGAGAGAGTAAAAATATTGAATCAATGATGCCGGCAATGTTGGTATCAGCTGCATATGACAACATTACAAAATCAGCAGTTTTAAAATTCTATGAACCAAAATCTAAAGAATTAATTTTATGGCATGACGAAACGGGCCATAAACCATATTGCTTTTCAAGATTATCCCCTGAAGAGTTAGATTTTCTTCAAGAAAGAGATGATGTAGTTAAAATCAAACAGGTTAAAAAATATGATTTAATCAAAGACGAGGAAGTAGAGATGTCACAAATAATTGTAGATACTCCACTATCAATTGGTGGAAATTTTGGAGACAGTATCAGAAATCAAATTGAAACTTGGGAATCAGACATAAAATATTATGAAACTTATCTCTATGACAGAGAATTAATTGTTGGGAAATATTATGAAATTAAAGATGGGAAAATAATACCGCATGATTTAGAAATTTCAGATGAAGTAAAAATTGCACTGAAAAGTTTGTTGTGGGACAAAGTTGACAGTGAAAGCATGGTAGATGCAGAAGAATTTAAAACATTCATTTCAGAATGGGCCGAATTACTAAATCAGCCAATTCCAAGAATAAAGAGACTCAGTGTAGATATCGAAGTAGAAGCAGTGATTGGACGAATTCCAGATCCAAAACTTGCTGAAAAAAAAGTCACAGCCATAGGACTGAAGGGTTCTGACGAATTTGATCAAATTTTTGTGCTCAAAACAGAGGAAACAGAAGAAGGAACAAACGAGTTAGATCCCAACATCAAAATCAAATTCTATGATTTAGATGAGGAGAAAAAAATGATAGAAGATGCATTTGAAATAATCAAGACATTTCCATTTGTTCTGACATATAACGGGGATGAGTTTGACCTGCCATATCTTTACAACAGAGCAGAAAGACTAGGAGTGAAGAATTCGGAAAACCCATTTTACATGATGAGGGATTCTGCAACTCTGAAAAAAGGAGTTCACCTTGATTTGTACAAAGTTCTTTCAAATCGTTCATTTCAAATCTACGCATTCAGTCAAAAATACACCGATTTTTCATTAAACAGCGTCTCAAAAGCATTGTTAGGAAAAGAGAAAATAGATTATGGATTAGAGTTTGACGAACTGTCACTTTACCAGACTGCAAACTATTGTTACAATGATGCCCTATTGACATATGAGCTTACCAGCTTCAACAAAGATTTGTTGATGGATCTTCTTGTAATTATTGCAAGGATTGGAAGAATGCCAATGGATGACATTGCAAGAATGGGAGTATCTCAATGGATTAGGAGTTTATTGTATTATGAGCATAGAAAAAGAAATTGTTTGATTCCAAAACGGGAAGAACTTCAAAGAAGATCAGAGGGAGTGATGTCTGATGCAGTAATTAAAGATAAAAAATACAGAGGAGGGTTAGTTGTCGAACCTAAAGAAGGAATTCATTTTGATGTAGTAGTTATGGATTTTGCAAGTCTGTATCCCAGTATTATCAAAGTTCGAAATCTGTCTTATGAGACAGTAAGGTGTGCTCATGAAGAATGTAAAAAAGACATCATCCCGCAAACCAATCATTGGGCATGTTCAAAGAAAAATGGTCTGACATCATTGATCATCGGATCTTTGAGAGATTTGAGAGTAAACTACTACAAGAGCCTGTCAAAAAAGGAAACTCTGACTGATGATCAGAGACAACAATACACCGTAGTCAGTCAAGCACTCAAAGTGATTCTAAACGCCAGTTATGGGGTAATGGGTGC
>JAOTSS010000111.1 GCA_029864805.1 Candidatus Nitrosopumilus sp.
AATTTTCTTTGTGTTATTTACACATTCTTCGTAAAGTTCTACAAAATCATCGCTTCTATGATTAATTGATGGTGTAAACATTGCCCTAGTTACACGTTCAGGAACGTTTGTTGGTCCCGGTAACATTACTAAATATTCCAATTATTATCTCCGAAGGGGGTTTTGTTGGGTCTTATTTATAATTAAAGAATTTTTAATCGATCTTTTCCATGATTATTTTCTAAAAAAAATCTAGTACCCTCAGGAACAAGATGATCCCATTTTTGATCGCTAGTAATCAAATCTCGTATATTAGTTCCAGATAATTCATCTCTTTTTAGAAATGGAATTGAGATGACTTGAGTAGTTCTTTTTGAATACAGATGTTTTGTTAATTCATCATTTGAGAAAACTATATCAAATTTCGGAACAATTGTATCTATTTTTTCAATCCATTTTACATGATTATCCAAATCAGGAATAAAATAAATTGAAATTTTATTTTTCATTGAATCATCAATTGAAGATAGAATCATCTCTTTTCGCTCCTCAGCAGTAAAAGGATTGTTTTTTTCTGGAGGTTTATTGGAGCTTCCTAGACCCACCCATAATTTATCTACTTTAGATAATGCAAAGCGTAATGCCTCAAGATGACCCAAGTGAAATGGTTGGAATCTTCCTATTAACAATCCATTCATATGAGAATATAGAAAAATTTGTTATAAAAAAAAGTATCATAAAGAGCAGTAATTGAAAAAAACTGTGGAGTTTTTAAAAATTAATGGTGCGCATGGTGAAGGCGGAGGACAAATAATTCGTTCAGCAATTACACTTGCGTGTATTACAAAACAACCAATTCATTTAGAAAATATAAGAAAGAACAGAAAAGTTTCAGGATTAAGACCACAACATCTAACAGCCATAACAATTCTTAAGAAAATTTCAAATGCTAAAGTCATTGGAGCAAAAATAGGTTCTGCTGAATTAAAATTCATTCCAGGCAATATTGAAAATTTGGAATTAAGTGAGGATGTAGGTACTGCCGGAAGTATTTCTTTAATTTTACAAGTTTTAATTCCAGTAATTGCGATTTCTCAAAAAAAACTAAATTTAACAATAAAGGGTGGAACTGATGTTCTTTGGAGTCCTTGTATGGATTATACACAACAAGTGTTAAAAGAAGCATATTCAAGAATGGGAATAGAATTTTCCCTTGAATTAATTAAACGTGGTTATTATCCAAAGGGGAATGGAGAAGTAAAATTACAAGTACCTCCTTCTCGTTTAAAATCAATATCATTTTTAAAAAGAAAAACAAATGACGTAAAATTAACTTGTACGTTTTCAAAAATTTCAATTGAAAAAATTAAAAAAGAAATTGAACGAATTAAAAAGAAATTAACCGATGAGAATTTTAATGTTGAAGTGGAAATTAAAAATCAAGAAGCAACAGATTCTGGGGCATCCTTATTAATTTACAGTATTGATGAAAATTCCATAATTGGGGTTGATTCCTTATTTGATAAAAAAACACAAAAATTTGATTTAGATTTTGATAAGTTTGTAAATAATTCACAGGGGGTAGATGAGAATTTAGCAGATATGCTTGTGGTTCCTGCAAGTTTATGCCCTGGAAAAACAACATTTTTGGTAAAAGATATCACAAAACATCTAGAGACAAATTTGTTTGTAACATCAAAAATTACAGGTTGTAAGTACGGGATTGGGAAGTTAATTGACGGATTTGAAGTAATAATTGAAGGAATTTCAAACTCCCGCGTCAAGTAAAGATGCAAAAAATAGAATTGCAATAGACAACACTACTGTAATTTCTCCAAGAATGATGATTTTTTTTCTTAATTTTTGAATTTGATGTTCTGGCATTTTGTTTGACATTATTTTTTCTTCAATGTCTTTACGAATTACCCTTACGTGTATAGCATATGTAATTACTAATGCAATAACAAGAATGATTTTGACAATAAGAAATGTCCCATAGCTTGTTGCAACAAGTAGTTCGGGTTTACCCAGTAACATATGTGAGCTGTATAATCCTGTAGCCATCAAAATAATTAATGATGGAACAGCAATTTTGTTAAATCGTCTTCCAACACGAATCATAATTTGCATTCTTTCTTCAATTGAATTAGTCATTGTTTTTAAAAGTGGAGAAAATACAATTCCAATGAAAAGTGAACCACCCACCCATATTGCAGCTGAAATGAGATGAATCCATGTAAGAAGTGCTTGTTCTAAAGCAGTCATAGATAACGATATTTCAGATTAAATATTATGTATTTGGATCTTGACAACGTTTTTTAGTTGTACATAATCCGATACAATGGAATGGCTCTTCAAAGTAAAATGACAGTTTATGCAGCAATTGCTGGTGTGTTAGCATTAATGGGAGGAATTATTTACTATGCTAGTCTTGATAACGTAGATCTTGATCAAGTTGAGATAAAATTAACAAATGTAGAATTAAGAGATGTAAATTCAATAAGCAATCAAGCAAAATTTGATGTGACTTTTCTTGTAAAAAATCCAAGTGACAAAACATTCACAGTTTCAGTAATAGAATACGAGCTTTATGCAGATGAAACATTATTAGGTTCAGGAATCTATTCAACAGCAGATATTGCATTACCAGGAAGGGCTTTGTTTAGTGCAGGTGCTGAAATTCCTTTAAAAAACATATTTGTTCTCAGTAAAGGTGATGTTGAATCAGAAATTTATGATGCAATGATAGACAATAGAATTACTAGTTTTAGTGCTGTAGGAAGCATTACCACTCAATCTTCGTGGAGTGAAACACAAAAAGAATTTAAAACTGGCTATTAAAAGTGGGCCGAGTGAGATTCGAACTCACGATCACCGCCGTGTCGAGGCGGTATCCTAACCAGCTAGACTACCGGCCCATTGAAGTACAAAACTAAAGATTGACATTATTAACGTTTAACAA
>JAOTSS010000067.1 GCA_029864805.1 Candidatus Nitrosopumilus sp.
AGGTGATTTGATTCGAGCTTGAGCACGCATGAAAACATTACCGATTAATCCTGTTAGTAAAATATGGTCTGCACGACCATTTTGAATTAGCAGCTTAATTGCCTCCAATCTGTCTGGAACTTTTGAGCCTCCCAGTACAATGACATGCGGTGCTTTGGCAACTGTCATTATTTCATCCAGATTTCTGACCTCCCTTTCAACAATTCTTCCTGCACATGCAGGTAAAACATGCGGAAATCCTACGATTGACGGATGTGATCTGTGCGCACTTGGAAAGGAATCCAACACGCATAGATCAAATAAATGTGCAAGACGTTTTACCATTATTGTTTTAGCTGCATTTTCTGGAGTAAACTCATAATTCTCTTCAGCACATAGTCTCAAATTATCTAAAAGTAAAATTTCTCCGTTCTGTAAATTTTCTATCTCTTTTTGAGCTGCTTGGCCAATTACATCCTCAACATATTTTATCTTTTTATTTAGCAGATGTTCTAATATTTTGACATGTTTATCCATGCCTGTATAATCATTATTTCCCACTCTTCCTTGATGAGATGCAATCACGAGCTTTGTTTTATCTAGAGCCTTAATAGTTTCAATAGCCTCTTCAATTCGTTTAGTTCCAGAAATCTCCATAGTATTCAAATCAATTGGGCAATTCATATCAACTCTTAAAAAAACTGTCTTGCCCTCAAGAGAAAAATCATCTAATGTAAGTACCTTCATAATTTTTATGAGATACACCTGGTTAAATTCTTTAAGATAGTCAAAAATAATTTGTAAAATATATCAGAAGTAAAAATAGTAAAATAGGCTGAAGTCTAAATTACAAGAAAATAGAAAAAATTGACTTTCACCATATGTATCGCCATAGAATGCCACACATTAAGTTTTTACAAACAACATTATCATTTCACAGTAACTGATTTTGCAAGATTTTTTGGATAATCAGGATCAATTCCCTTCTCCACAGCAAGATAATATGCAATTAGTTGTAAAGGAACTATTTCAATTAATGGGTAGAAATTCTCATGAATAGTTGGAATTTGAATCCAATAATCATAATTAGGATCAGGCTTATTTGAAACACCTATCACTTTTGCGTTACGGGATTTTATTTCATTTACAGTAGACACATTATCTACGTATGACTCATCATCGGGATTAATTACGAGGACATATGTTGATTCATCCATAAGTGCAAGCGGTCCATGTTTAAGTTCACCTCCTGCGATTCCCTCTGCATGAACATACGTTATCTCTTTAATTTTTAATGCAGCTTCTTTTGCAATTGGATAATGTATACCTCGACCTATGACAAAGAGATTTTCGATATTTTTGATTGATTTTGCCAATTCTTGAATTTTAGACGTATTTGATAAAATCTCAGTGTATGTGTTAGAAATAGTCTCAAAATCAACAGCAATACAACCGTCACATAATTTATCTACAATTTTATATAAAATTGCCATTTGTGAAGTGAAGCTTTTTGTTGCAGCAACACCAATTTCAGGACCACAGTTAAGTCCAATTGAAAAAATAGATTCACGTGCAAGTGACGAGTTCTCAGAGTTAATCATTGAGATTATTTTGGCATTCTTCTTCTTACCTATTGAAACAGATTCAAGCACATCAGCACTTTCCCCACTTTGAGAGATTGCAAAAAGAGTAGAATTTGGAATAAGATATTGAGAAGAATATTTCATCTCACTAGCCATGACATGCTCGACTTTTTTTCCTGCAAACCGTGAAAAAAGATATTTTGCAATAACTGCTATGTTATAGCTTGTTCCACTACCTGTAACATACACATAATCTGAATTTCGAATTACATCTACAATTTTATCAAGTTTCTCATCATCATTTCCAGCTACACGAATAGTGTCAGGTTGTTCAAAAATTTCTTTTTCAGTAAAAAATTTGTGTGATTCTTTGGTGACATTTTTGTAATTTTTTGGTATCGTTTTTATGACAAATTGTGCAACATTTCCGTTAAAATTAAAAATTTTATGGTCATTGTCTTTGATAATTACAAATTGATTATTTTCAAGATATATTGCAGATGAAATAGTGTCAGGCAATCCAACCACATCACTTGTCAATAACAAGTTATTGCTGCCAATACCCAAGATTAAGGGTTCATGATTTTTGACACCTACCAATTCACCTGTTTTAAAAAGTGCTACGAATGCATAATGGCCTTTTAATTTTTGCACTGTGTCCATTATTGTTTTTTTTATATCATGTGATTTTTCAAAGTTAACTTGTAAAAGATTTGGTATCACTTCAGTATCAGTAGTACTTTTGAAAATAACGCCATCGTTTTTTTCCAAATCTTTTCTTAATTCAACATAGTTTTCAATTATTCCGTTATGTACAACACCAATAGAATTAGTATTGCACATGTGTGGATGTGCATTTTCCGTTGTTACTTTACCATGAGTGGCCCATCTAGTATGACCAATACCAACATGGCCAGGCAATTTATCCATATGTTGTGCATTATTCACAACATCAACTTTTCCAACTCCTTTTTTAACCGAAATATCAGATTCATTTTTGATTGCCACACCTACACTGTCATAACCACGATACTCCATTTTCTTTAATGATTCAACCAAAGTTGAACCAATATCACGATCACTAGATAACCCTAAAATTGAACACATTACGCTATCATTGAGATCAATAAATATGAAGGTTAATAAATTTATAATTCAAATAACAAGTTACTCAGGCTAAATTTGAAAAAATTATAACATAATTTCTAATAATTAATTTCCTTATCAAGCAGAATCCCAACAATAGATCACATAACAGTTCAAAAAATGGATATCGGTATAAATTAGATAAACAATCATAAAGATGTCAAGAAAAAGCCTACAATGTGAAAGCAGTAATTTTAACTGGAGGATTAGGAACAAGACTACAACCGTATACATTGTTTGTTCCAAAGCCAATGCTTCCTCTTGGTGACAGACCATTGTTAGAACACACAATCAATTGGCTGAAAAAAAACAACATTAAATCAGTTGTATTATGTGTAAGTTATTTACGAAGAAATATTCAAGATTATTTTCAAGATGGAAAAGATTTTGGAGTAAGTATAGAATACGCGATTTCAGATAAACCATTAGCAACAGCAGGACAACTTAAAACTGCAGAAAAATTCATCGATGATACTTTTGTATGCATGTACGGGGATTCAATTTTTGATTTTTCATTAAAAGATATGATCAAAAAACATGAAAAAAACAAAGCATTTCTCACCATGTGTCTATATGAATACAAATCTCGCTTACCATACGGTGTAATTGATACTGATAAAAAAGACATCATTACTGCATGGAGAGAGAAACCAGAAATCACATCAAATATCAATACCGGTTGTTACGTTATGGAACCAGGCGTATTCCCTCTAATTCCAAACAACATACCATATGGAATGGATAAAGTGGTAGAGAAAGCAATGGTAAAAAAGAAAAAATTGAGCAGTTTTTCTATCAAAAAAGGATTCACAGATGTCGGAGACATGGAATCATATGAAAAAGCGTATAAAGAATTTAAGAAAAAATTAGGAAAAATTTAAACAGTTAATTCGCATGTTAAAAGAAATCATAGAAGATATGATTTTAATCCAATCTAGAGTATTAAATATTAAATTTTTATTAAACATATCCAAAATAATGAACACATAAATCAAGGTAACAAAAAACACAACTATGAAAATTACAGTTTCAGTTATCAAAGCCGACGTTGGCGGAATCGGAGGTCATACAAGACCAAGTGACGCATTGATTCAAGCAGTCAGAGACACAGTAAACAATTCAAAACATTTGCTCATCGATCATTACATCGGGTATTGCGGAGACGATGTTCACATCGTCATGTCTCACACTCATGGAATGAACAACGAACAGATTCACAAGATGGCTTGGGATGCATTCATGGCAGGAACCAAAGTTGCACAAGAGGAAGGACTGTATGGTGCAGGACAAGACTTGCTAAAAGATTCTTTTTCAGGAAATATCAAAGGAATGGGTCCAGGAGTCGCAGAAATGGAATTCGAGGAAAGAAAAAACGAGGCATTTACGGTTTTTGCAGCAGACAAAACTGAGCCAGGGGCATTTAACTATCCAATTTACAGAATGTTTGTAGACGCACTAAGCAATACAGGATTAATCGTAAACAGAAATCTTGCAGACGGTGTAATCATGAACATCATGGATGTAGAGCAAGGCAAAGTTGCAAGGCTAGAACTGTGGCAAGACAAACCAACAATAGAGGCCGCATTGATGTATCCAGGAAGATACGTTGTAGATACAGTCACCACCAAAGAAGGCGAGCCAATTCTTGCAGCATCAACTGACAGACTACACAACATTGCAGGAACATATGTTGGAAAAGATGATCCAATTCTACTAGTCAGAACACAAAAATTATTCCCAGCAACAGAAGAGGTTGGCAGTGTCTTTAACAATCCGCATTACGTTGCAGGGAATACAAGAGGCAGTCACAACATGCCATTAATGCCAGTAAAACTAAACTCTGCGGCAACAATCAATTTCTGCATTCCAATTGTGGAATCGCTCGTATTTAGCATGCACAATGGAAAGTTTACAGGTCCATTTGACGGATTCTCGACCCCGGACTGGGATTACATCAGGGAGATTGCAACCAAAAAGGCAATTTCAATTCGAAGTCAGGGATTCATCCATCCAGCCACACTTGTTCCATCCGAACTAGAGTATGCGGAAGGATACAAAGCAAGAATGGCAGTTCTCGAAGAGAAAATGAAACCGATAGACGGTGGTGATGGTGTAAATGCATCCAATAGCGGCGGCGAAAAGAAAGAAAACTACGAAGATCCAGATTAGAGGAAAAGAGAAATTTTCAGAGATTATAGAAATAGTTAAAAGAAATTATCGCTCAAAATAGATTAACATGAAGGATTTGCAAAAAATCTTTGATTGGAAGACGTATATCTTTACAGCATTAGCAGTAATTTCGTTTTCGAATTTCATAGTTGTGTTATTTGGACAAACCATACCAGGGATATTCATAACATTTTTTAAAATAGCAGGTGAATATGTGATTTTAGGAGCCGTATGTGTTTTTGCACTTACTTGGCTTCTCAAAGCAAACCCCCACAATCGACCCAAAGAGTATTCAATAATAATCTTTGACGTTTTTGGAAAAAAAAGTCAAATAAAGGACATCAGAACAGAATTCAAAACATTGGATGTTGCATGGAGTTTTATGAAACAATATAAAAAATCATATCAACTATACAACTTTGCATTAGTTTCAGATTCATTAAAATCAGATAAACCAACAATTGTCAGATACGTCTAATTTTAAACTAGAAACTTTCAAATTAAAAAAAGTCCAATTCAAAACATGAAGAAATATGTAAAATGATGAATGTCAGAATCAGTTTTTTACTATAAACAAAATTTTAAAAAAATCCAATCAGATACATTTGCAATATAGATCAAATTAAGAAACTCCAACAGCAAGTATTTTACCATGTTATGAGGAACAACATTACGTTGAAAATTAGAATCTCAGATAACAAGGAAATGATTCGCATATACCATTCACCACACGAGGTAATAGTAAGACCAAAAGCAAAAAAAGTTGAAATACATGATGTAAATGGGACACGGATTGAAACGTATGAATTAGTTGAAAAAAAATTATCATGGTTGGAAGATAAGGAGATAGATACAGCAGAAATTATGCTAGATTTGAAGGTAAAAAGATAAAATAAAAAATAGATATTGCAGTGTTATTAATTGATAAAATAAATGAAAGAAATTAAAATATCCAATTTTGGATGTAAATATTAAATCTTAGATAATTAAATTGGTTTAACTTCTTGGAAAATGTACTCAAAACATATTTTTCCATTCAAGGATTTCCGAAATTGTGATCATTTTAAATTTTTAGACCTGTAATAATATCATTTCAAAAAAACAAGATATAATTTTTAAATTTGTATGTATTATCATGTAAATACACATCAAAATTTAATCAAAAAGGATGTCAAGATATATCTAAATTCAGATTTTTATTCAGGATTAGGTAAAGAATTAGAATGGAATTTTCAATTTTAGTAGATTCTTTTTACAAAATGGAATCCACTAAGAAAAGATTAGAACTAACACAATTTCTAGTGGAATTATTTAAAAAAACACCCAATGAAATTATTTCTAAAATTGTGTATCTCATACAAGGAAAACTTAGACCAGATTTTGAGGGAATAGAATTGGGAGTTGCTGAAAGAATTGCCATGAGATCAATATCTAAATCGTCAGGAATACCAATAAAAAAAATCGAAACGGAGTACAGAAAGGGAGGAGATCTAGGGCATGCAGCATCAATAATACTCGAACAAAAAACACAGACAACGTTTCTTGTAGAAGACATTACAGTGGAAAGAGTGTATGAAACATTATTCAAAATTGCAAAATTAGAAGGCTCCCACTCACAAGACATGAAGATGAAATACATATCAAGTCTACTAAATGATGCAAGCCCATTAGAAGCAAACTATATTTTGAAACTTTTGTTGGGGACTTTAAGATTGGGAGTTGCTGAAAACACAATGATGGATGCATTGGCAATAGCATTTTCTGGCGATAAAGATAACAGAAAAATTTTACAGCATGCATATAATGTCTCAAGTGATTTGGGAAAAGTTGCCGAAACAATTGCAATCGACGGCATAGAAGAAGTTAAGAAATTTAAGATAATTTTATTTAATCCAATTAGACCAATGCTCGCTGACAGAATAAAGAGTGAAGAAGAAGCAATTGAAAAAATTGGAACCGCCTTTGCAGCAGAATACAAATTAGATGGGGAAAGAGTACAACTGCACATAGAAGGAGAAAAAATGGAATTGTTTTCAAGAAGTTTAGAAAATATTTCAAATTATTATCCAGACATTATAGAAAAAATCCCTAAAAATATTCAAGTAGATAATATTATTGTAGAAGCAGAGATAGTAGCAGTTAATGAAAACACCGGAGAATTTCTACCATTTCAAGAATTAATGCATAGAAGAAGAAAACATAAAATAGAAAAAGCAGTCACACAATATCCAATAACAGTAAATTTTTTTGATATTTTATATTGTAACGGAAAAAGTTGTTTGGAGTTAAACTACAAAGATAGAAGAAAAAAATTGGAAAAGAGTGTTAAAGAAGATGATTTTGCAAAATACGTTCCAATGAGTATAGTTACAAACAAAAATGAGATTGAAGATTTTATGGAAAATAGTATCAATGCGGGAAGTGAAGGATTGATGTTAAAGATGCTAGACAAACCTTATCAAGCAGGTTCCAGAGGAAGTCATTGGTTAAAATTAAAACGAGAATATCAAAATGAATTAGGAGATAGTTTAGATCTTGTGGTGATAGGAGGATTTTTTGGCAAAGGAAGAAGAACAGGGAGTTATGGAACGCTGCTGTTAGCAACGTATGATGAAGATGAAGATGTATTCACCAGTATTTGTAAAGTGGGTACGGGATTTACAGACGAAGATTTAGATCAATTGTATCAGATATTGAACCCAAAAGTTACAATCAAAAAAAATCCACGCATCATAAGTGAAATGAAGGCAGATGTGTGGTTTGAACCAGAATTAGTAATAGAAGTGGTTGCATCAGAAATTACACTTAGTCCCATCCACAAAGCAGCAATGGATAAAATTAGAAAGGAGACAGGACTGGCTTTAAGATTTCCAAAATTTACGGGGAAAATCAGAGTTGAAAAAGCAGTTGAAGATGCATCCACCAATGAAGAAATTATTGCCCTATACAAAGGGCAAAAAAAAGTAGCACATGACAAAAATCTGATGTAATTAATGCTTAAAAAATATCAAATCTTATAAAGGATTTAAATTACCTCAAAGTTTTTTAACTTTTGTCATGTATAGTGGAGAGCTTGAAGTTCAAGCAAAAAGAAAGGCTATAGCAGTTTTACAAGATGAAATCAACAGAATTCTAAATGCTTCAAGAGAACTTGCAACATTGCCTGAACTCATGATGAAAAAAGACAAGGCCGGAATCAAAAGCACGTTAGCACAAATTTCAACAATTGAAGAGGAAGTTGAAAATCTAAGAAGGAAAATTACACGTGAAGTTGCAGATGTCGGCGGATTAATCATGAACAGAGAAAATCTTCTAAACACAGCATATACAATGGATGAGATTGCAGGTTACATCACAGGTATTTCATTCAAACTTGCAAACGTAAAGATAACTACTCTGAAAAGTGCAGGACTAGACAAGGACATTACAAAGCTGATCGAACTAGTTGTAGATCAAGTTTACAAACTAAATGAAATCATCAGAAGCCTCAACACAAACACTGCCAATGCAATTGAATTGGCTCAAGAAACACAAACAATCGAAAGAGAGATTGATATTAAGTATAGACAAGCCACATTGAAACTGTTAACAGAGGTAACAAACGTGAAAGAGTTGTTGTTGATTAAAGATGTCATTGAGGGAATCGAAGAGATGGCAGACAAATGTCAAAGAGTGTCAGATTCTTTCATATTGCTAGCATTAAGCCTATAACCAAACACATCACCCCCACACTTTTACTTTATTTTTAAATTTAGAAAAATACCATATTTTAGATAGAGAATTCATATACAGATTATATTTCACAGAAATAATGAAATGTGAGTTAATTGAAAATCGAATCATCGTATGGGATATTGAAGACTCGCGTAAACTTTTCAGTCAAGGCTATTACGGTAAACCCATAGGAATTCCAAAACCAAAAATTGAAGAAATTGATGCGCCTTTGATTTTAGATCTTATTGAAGGACTATATCTTTTGGAGAACAAAAAAATTACAATTACAAAATTAAAACAAAAGATAACCGTAGAGCAATTAATTGGAATTTGTAAAAAAGAAGTTCATGAATTTGATAAAAAATATCTAGTTTACAAAAATTTTAGAGACAATGGATACATTATCAATCCAGGAATCAAATTTGGTTGTGATTTTGCAGTGTATGAAAAAGGTCCAGGAATTGATCATGCACCTTTTCTAATTCAAGTATATACAAGAAGTGAAGCAATTACATCTACAGCCATTGTTCTCGCAGGTCGACTTGCAACTACAGTTAGAAAACAATTCATCTTAGCAATTCCAAAAGGCAAAGATAAAGTAGATTTTCTGGCTTTAGATTGGTGGAAAG